>NZ_JAFAND010000163.1 GCF_019232825.1 Paludibacterium sp.
TTGATCTGCCTCGGCCATTCTAGGAGCATCGTGTCCACTTAATTTCATGGTGGACACATGGACACGTTGCTCCTTCCCGAAGCTGGTCGGCCACGTCGCCGCTATACCCCGCAGTTCAAAGCTCAGATCGTCGCCGCTTGCCGGCAACCGGGCGTGTCCGTGACGGCCATCGCGCTGGAGAACCGCATCAATCCCAATCTACTGCGTCGCTGGGTGCGCGAGTATGCCGACTTGCCCGCGGAGCCGTCGGCGCCAACCGTATTACCCGCCCCTCGACAAGCGTTGCCACCGCCCCAGGCCAGCTTTGTGCCAGTCCAGGTGGCCCCGCCGATAGCGACGGCGGAACCGATTCGCATCGAGCTGCGACGAGGCGAGGTGGTGCTCAATCTTGCTTGGCCAGCGACACAGGCGGAGGCCTGCGTCTATTGGCTACGGGAACTGCTGCGGTGATCGCGCCGCTGCGGGTGTTTCTGGCGGTCGACCCGCTCGACATGCGCTGGGGCATCGAGCGCCTGTCCTGCCATGTGCAGCACGCTCTCGGCCGCTCGCCTTGTGAGGGCGCCGCTTTCGGTTTCACCAACCGTGATCACACCCGGCTCAAGTTGCTGATTTGGGATGGCACCGGCGTGTGGCTGTGTCAGCGCCGTTTGCTTCAAGGCCGTTTCGTCTGGCCCAAGCCGGGCGACACACTTTGCGCGTTGACCGCCGAGCAATGGCAGTGGCTGACCAAGGGCGTGGACTGGCAGCGACTCAGTGCCGAGCCGCCTGGCAACTGGCAAGTCTAGGGATGGGCGGCGCCAGGGCCTCGTGCGAAGATCGACGCATGAACCTGCTCGCCGACTTGACCCAACTGCAACCTTCGCCCGCACTGCTGTCCGGCGTGGCGGCGATGCTGCGCCAAGTGACGACCAATGAACAACAGCTCCAGGTGCAGAGCGCGCAGATCAAGTACCTTGAGCAGAAGAACAAAGCGTTGATGCTTGAGCTCGCCCACCTCAAGCGCATGCGTTTCGGCAGCAAGAGCGAAGCGTTCACCGCCGATCAGCGGACGCTGTTTGAAGAGGATGCGGTCCAAGACCTGGCCGCCGTGCAGGCGGAACTGGAGGCGCAAGTGCCCAAGGTGCCGGAACCGGCGCCTGCGCGCAAGCGAGATCGCGCCGGTCGGCAGCCGCTGCCGCCGCACCTGCCGCGCATCGAAGTACGGCACGAGCCCGCGTCGTGCACCTGCGGCCACTGCCAGGGGCCACTGGTCAAGATCGGCGAGGACGTCAGTGAACAACTGGATATCGAGCCGGCGCGCTTCTTCGTGGTGCGCAACATCCGCCCGCAATACGCCTGCCGCCACTGCGAAACGGTTCAAGCCGCGCCGGTAGCGCCCGCGATCATCGATGGCGGTATGGCCACGCCCGGCCTGCTGACCTGGGTAGCGATCGGCAAATACCTGGATCATTTGCCGTTGTACCGGCTGGAACAGATCGCCGAACGCCAGCAAGTACCGCTGGCGCGTAGTACGCTGTGCGAATGGATCGGCCGCATCGGCGTGGCACTGCAACCGCTGGCGGATCGCCTGGTGGAGAGACTACGCGAAGGCAGCAGCCTGCATGCCGACGAAACCCCCGTGCAGCAGTTGGACCCAGGCAGCGGCAAAACCAAGCGCGCCTACCTGTGGGCCTATCGCAGCAACGACCTGGCGGGCGCTGCGCCGATGGTGGTGTTCGATTACCAGCAAAGCCGTAGCGGCAAACACGCCGCTGCCTTCCTGCAAGACTGGTGCGGCCTGCTGATGGTCGATGATTACGCGGGCTACAAGCAATTGCTGGGCGAGAACGTCGTCGAACAAGCCTGCCTGGCGCACGCCCGGCGTAAATTCTTTGAGCTACACGCCAATGGCGGCCATCCCGTCGCGGCGGAAGCGTTGGCTCGCATCGGCGCACTGTACGCTGTAGAAGCACGGGCGAGAGAGCTCAAGCCGTCCGAACGTTACCGACTACGGCAAACCCAGAGCCTCCCCATCCTGCAAGCCTTGCATGACTGGCTGATATCCCTGCGCCCTAACGTCGCACCCGGCAGTGGCCTGGCGAAAGCCATCGACTATTTGCTGCGGCGATGGGAGGCGTTCACGCGCTATGCCCATAGCGGCGACCTGCCCATCGACAACAATGCGGTTGAAAACGCCATCCGCCCCATCACCCTGGGCAAGAAAAATTGGCTCTTCACCGGGAGTGAGCGTGCGGGCCGTCGGGCCGCTGCCATTCAAAGCCTGTTGGCAACCGCCAAGCTCAACGGGCTGGATCCTGCTGCGTGGCTCAAAGACACGCTGGAAAAACTGCCGACCTGGCCCAACTCCCGCATCGACGAATTGCTGCCGGTTCGTAGTTGACCACATCCGACCGCCAACAAATAGGCGGTCGCGTCGAACGCTTACAAAACAACGGCAACTGCTGGAGGTCTTGGTTTGAACGAACGACGGGGGCTGACGTACCATGGGTGTTAGCCATCTAACTCTCCTTCGGTGTTTAAGAGTTGGTTGGTTAGCGGGTCCGGGGGATTGCCCTCCCTCGGGCCCGCGCCCTTGCGGCGGACGCCGCAAGCCTCCCCACCTTATCCAGCCGATCCCCAAACGACAAGGGCGCGTAACCGTCAGAAAATGCTGAAAATACATGAACTCAGTGGATCTTGCGGTGATGACATCTTGCCCTGGAGGGCGCGTCGCCCATAGTGCATAATTGGTTTTTTGTGCGTACAATGTAAATACATTCAAAAGTGATCCGCTGCACTATCGGGCGAGAGACAATCATGGCTACCACGACTGCAACTAGAGAAACCACCATCAACCTACGCGCGCCTAGTGCTCAGCGTGCGCTGATTGATCAAGCCGCCCATCTGGCTGGCAAGAGCCGTACGGACTTCATGCTGGAAGCCGCATGTGAGAAGGCGCAACAAATGTTGTTGGACCGTACTGTGTTCGCGCTTGATGCTGCAGGCTTTCAGCGTTTCTCCGAGTTGCTGGATGCGCCGCTTGACAATCGGGAGGCGTTGACCCGTTTGTTGAATCGTCGCGCCGCGTGGGATGAGGCGGATCAATGAGCTTGACCGCACCTCACCCTCTGGGTGATGGCCACCGGCTTGAGACCTTCCGTTGTACCGAACCCGAGTTGGAAAGTTGGTTAAAACAGCGTGCCCGCAAGAACCAGCAGGACGGCGCATCGCGATGCTTCGTCGTGTGCGACGATGACACGGTTGTGGGGTTTTACGCTCTGGCTGCGGGCTCTGTGCTGCATACGCAAGCAACCGGCAGTATCCGGCGCAACATGCCCGACCCGATTCCCGTCGTGGTGCTTGGCCGCCTGGCTATCCACACGGCTTACCAAGGAAGAGGGATGGGGGCCGATCTGCTTAAGGATGCCGTGTTGCGGTCACTACGGCTTTCGCGCGAGATGGGCATTCGCGCCTTGCTGTGCCATGCCATCGACGAAAACGCCAAACGGTTTTATTTGCATCACGGCTTCATTGCCTCTCCCGACGAACCGCTGACCCTGATGCTGAACTTGGCCAAGCTTGCGAGTGCTGGCGTCGGTAAATAATAGGGTTTGGCTAGATCGTTTACGCGGAGGCCGCTCCCGGCGTGAGCTTCTACGTGAAGGGCGGCGCGTCGATTCCTGCTAGGTCGGCGCGAGCGACTTTGCTCTGTTCGTTGGCGACCCCGTTTGGGGGCGTTTTTTCTTGATCTAATCCCCGTTTATCCGAGCGTGCCGTTCGAGGGCTTTGTCCAGCAGGGCCGCTACCTGGTTTGGTACAACATGCCGCTTGCGCGAGTGAGGGGGTGTTCGAGGTGATTGAAAAGGGCGCTTAGGCCGCAATCATGTACATATCAATGTGCATCATGGTAATGCTGAAAATCACCTGATCCGTTGGGGGCGAAGGGGCGTGGCGGCTGGGCGCCCGAATTGTTTGTTGTTCCAATAAGTAATTTGCAAATAAAATTTTATAATTAAAAGAGATAATAAAGCTGCGTACACTGGCTCTTCACGGATAACAAAATTCCAAGGAGCATCTCAGTGAAACGCATCGTGCAGGCAGTCTTGCTGGCGCTTCCCGCGCTGGCGTCCTCATTGGCTCTGGCCGCCACGCCGGCCAACACCCTGGTCGTGGCGCAGGATATCGACGACATCGTCAGCCTCGACCCGGCCGAGGGGTTCGAACTCAGCAGCGTGCAGTCCTTCAACAGCTTGTACCAGCGTCTGGTGCAGCCCAATCCGTCCAAGCCGACCGAACTGCAGCCGGCCCTGGCCAGCCGCTGGCTGGCGGGCAAGGACGATCGCAGTCTGGTGTTCACGCTCAAGCCGGGGGCGCGCTTCGCCTCGCAAAACCCGGTGCGCCCGGAGGATGTGGTGTTCTCGCTCACGCGGGCGGTGAAGCTGAATAAAGCGCCGGCGTTTATTCTCAACGAGCTGGGATGGAAGGCCGACAACGTCGACGGCTACGTTAAGAAAGTCGGCGCCAATCAGGTGGAAGTGCGCTGGCCGGCCAAGGTCGGGCCGTCTTTCGCGTTGAGCATCCTGTCCGCGCCGGTGGCGTCGATCGTCGATCAAAAAACCGCCTCCGCCAACGAGCAAAACGGCGATAGCGGCAATGGCTGGCTCAAGAGCCATTCGGCCGGCAGCGGGCCGTTCAAGATTCGCAGTTACCAGCCGCATGAGGCGCTGGTGCTGGACGCCAACGCGACCTCGCCGGGCGGGGCGCCTAAGCTGAAGGCGGTCATCCTGAAAAACGTGGCCGATGCCGCTTCGCGCCGTCTGCTGATCGAGCAGGGCGACGCCGATATCGCGCGCCATCTGGGCGTCGATCAGGTGGCCTCGCTGCAGGGCAAGCCCGGGATTCGCGTGTTGCCGCTGCCTTCGGCCGCGGTCGACTATGTGGCTTTCAACGCCGCCAATTCGGACAATCCGGCGCTGAAAAACCCGGCGCTGTGGCAGGCCGCCCGCTGGCTGGTCGACTACCGCGGCGTGGCCGACAAGCTGCTCAAGGGGCAGTTCCAAGTGCATCAGGCCTTTTTGCCCGAGGGCTTCCCCGGGGCGTTGAAGGACAATCCCTATCGCTACGATCCAGCCAAGGCCCAGGCGATTCTGGCCAAAGCGGGTCTCAAGGACGTCAACATCAAGCTGGATGTGTTCAATCAGCCGCCGTTCATCGATATTGCCCAGTCGCTGCAGGCTAGTTTTGCCGCCGGCGGCATCCATCTAGAGCTGCAGCCGGCCGTCGGCAGTCAGGTGTACGCCAAAGTGCGCGCGCGCGCCCAACAGGCGGTGCTGTTGTCATGGACGCCCGATTATTTCGACCCGCACTCCAACGCCAGCGCGTTCGCCATCAATCGCGAGGATGGCGTCAAAACACTGGCTTGGCGCACGGGCTGGAATATCCCGGCGCTTAGCGACAAGACCGACGCTGCGGTGCAGGAAGTGAATCCGGCCAAGCGCG
This sequence comes from Paludibacterium sp., assembly GCF_019232825.1. Classification (GTDB taxonomy): domain Bacteria; phylum Pseudomonadota; class Gammaproteobacteria; order Burkholderiales; family Chromobacteriaceae; genus Paludibacterium. The sequence continues at coordinate 5,479 of NZ_JAFAND010000163.1, forward strand.
CCAAGCTGTACCAGGCCATTCAGCGCGAAGTACAGCAGGACTCGCCGTTCGTGGTCGCCTTTCAAGCGCGCGAACAACTGGTGCTGCGCAGCAACGTCAAGGGCTATGCCCAGGGCCTGAACGCCGACATGGTGTATTTCGATAAAGTCGTGAAATGACCGTGTCCGCCGTTGCCCTCAAGAGTGCCCGCCTGGCGGCGGGCACGTTGTGCGCGTTGGCGCTGACCTTGGCCGGCTTGATGCTGCTGACCTTTTTGCTGTCGCGCCTGGCGCCGATCGATCCGGCATTGCAGGCGGTGGGCGATCACGCCAGCGAGGCCAGCTATGCGCAGGCGCGCCTGGCGCTCGGGCTGGACCGGCCTTGGCCGCAGCAATTCGCCCATTATGCCTGGCGGTTGGCGCAGGGCGATCTCGGCGTGTCGCGCGCCACCGGGCAACCGGTTGCCGACGATTTGCGCCGCGCCTTTCCGGCTACGGTCGAGTTGGCTTCCACCGCCATGCTGTTCGGCGGGCTGGCGGGGCTGGGGCTTGCCTTGTTGGCTGCGCGTTATCCGGGGCGCTGGCCGGATTGGGTGGCACGGGGCGTCGCCGTGTTGGGTTATTCGGTGCCGGTGTTTTGGCTCGGACTGATCGGCCTATTGCTGTTCTACGCGCGTTGGCACTGGGCGGGCGGCCCGGGGCGGGTCGACGATGCCTTTCTCTATAGCTTGCCGGCGGGTAGCGGCCTGTTGTTGCTCGATAGTTTGCGCGCCGGCGACAGCGATTTATTGCGCAATGTGGTGGCCCATCTGTGGCTGCCGACGCTGGTCCTGGCGTTGCAA
>NZ_JAFAND010000104.1 GCF_019232825.1 Paludibacterium sp.
GCTAAAATACGCAGCAACCTTAACGCACACCTCGACCATGCCTCATCGCCTGTTCTCCTATTCGTTGGCACTCGGTCTACTGGCCAATGCCGCGTGGGCCGATGCGCCGCCGGCGGTGGCGATCGACGTCGGTCATTCGCTGGCGGCACCCGGCGCGCTTGCCGCCAGCGGCGCGACCGAATTCAGCTTCAACCAGCGCCAGGCCAGGCTGCTGCAACAGGCGCTGAGCGCCGACGGCGTCACGAGCAGGCTGATCGGCGAGGCCGGCGACATGACCCAACTGACCGACCGCACGCTACTCGCCCGCCAACAGCGGTTGTTCGTATCGGTACACCACGATTCGGTGCAGCCGCAATACCTGTCCGACGCCAGCCGTTTCCATGGTTATTCAGTATTTGTCTCGCGCAAGAACCCCTACCCGGCACAAAGCCTGGCCTGCGCGCGCGAGGTCGCGCGGGCCCTCTCGGCGGCCGGCGAAACGCCAACGCTGCACCACGCAGAGCCGATTGCCGGCGAAAACCGTCCGCTGGCCGACGCCTCGTTGGGAATTTATTGGTTCGACGATCTGGTGGTGCTCAAAACCGCGCGCCAACCGGCGCTGTTGGTCGAGCATGGCGTGATCGTTAATCCGCAGGAAGAGGCCCGGCTCATGCTGCCGGACGTGGAGAACAAGCTCGCGCGAGCCGTGGCCGACGGCCTCCGCCGCTGTCTACTCGCGCAAGGCATAACAAACTGACGCCAATTCAAACTATGATAACCGTTGTTACCACCCTGGCCCCATGACGCCATGCTATCGTCATATATCTCCGCGCTCGTCGGCACGTTCTCCTTTCTTCTGATCGGTACAGCGGCTTTGGCCAAGGACTGCGTGGGCGTCGTTCCTGCCGGCGGCGGCCATGCGTTCTGGAACGAAGTGAAGCGCGGCGCGCAACAAGCGGGGCAGGAGCTGGGCATCGACATCTACTACCGGGGCCCCAGCGATGAGCGCAATCCCGACGACCAGAAAGAAATCCTGAAAATTATCCTGCAGCGGCACTGCAAGGCGTTGGTGCTCGCCCCCTCCGCGCCGGAGCGCGCGGTCGAAGTCAAGCAATTCGCGTCGAGCGGCGTTCCCACCGTGTACATCGACCGCGATTTCGGCAACAGCGACGCCATCGCGTTCGTGGCCACAGACAACTACCGCGCCGGCATGTTGGCTGGCCAACACATGGTCCGGATGCTGCCGAAACAGGGCAAAGTCGCCGTCTTCCGCATGCAGCGCGGCGTGCAATCGACCGACGACCGGGAAAAAGGCTTTATCGCTACCGCCAAGGCGGCAGGGCTGTCGATCGTCTTGGATACATGGGTGGGTAGCAACATCGGCGATGCGCGCGGCCACATGCTTGAGCGTTTGAAAACCATCAAGTCGCCGATCGACGGCATTTTCACGCCCAACGAATCAACGACCGAGGCGGCGCTGGCGACGCTGGAAACCTTGAAGCTGGCCGGGAAAATCAAGCTGATCGGTTTTGACATGACGGCGGGGTTCATTACCGCTCTGCGTAATGGCACGCTTGCCGCGACAGTCGTGCAAAGGCCTTTCCAAATGGGCTATCAAGGGGTTGCCATCGCGGTTGGTGCAACCCACGGCAAAATGCCCGCCAAGCACAGCATCGATTCTGGCGCCTTCCTCGTCACGCAGACAACGCTCAATGCCCCTGAATACAAGCAAGATTTGGCGCCGTTTTTCAAACCGAGTCCCTAGTGCGAAAGCGCTGACAACCGCGCTGCCTTGCTGTTGCCATACCGTGATGCCACTATTCCACCTCTTGGCGTTAGCCACAGCGATCAGGTCCACATGAACAATCTGCAGGAATACAAGGGTCACTACGGAACGGTCAATGACAGCGACGAAGACGAATGTCTGGTGGGTGAAGTGCTGTTTATCAACGGCACGCTGGTCTATGCCGGCGAATCGGCTGCTGAAATCCGCGCCATGTTCGAACAAGCCGTCGACGGTTATCTGCAAATGCATGAGGAACATCGTTTGGGTCAGGTCATAGCGGAGCGTTGAGATGCAAACGCCGCTAACGCGCTGATATCCTACGCCTTATTTTACCTTCGTCATACCCGCCGCAATCCCCTCCGCCAAATACTGCAGCGAAAACACGCCGCCGTAGGTCCAGGTGGCGGGCAATGTGGCGAAGCGGCCGGTGCGCACGAACGGCATGGCGCGCCATAGCGGACTTTGCCACAGCGGACCGCCGGGCTCGAGCGGCGCGAGCGCCAGCACCGTGGTATCGGCGAG
>NZ_JAFAND010000126.1 GCF_019232825.1 Paludibacterium sp.
CCGCCGGCAGGCCGACGGCACGCTGATCTTCCTCGGCCGCGCCGACCGCCAGGTCAAGATCCGCGGCTTCCGCATCGAGCCGGGCGAGATTCAGGCCGCGCTGTTGGCGCACGACGGCGTCGACGCCGCCGCCGTCATCGCCCGCGACGGCCAATTGCTCGCCTACGTGACCCCGCGTCCGACCGCGCGAACCGACGGCGACGCACGCGAGGGTTTCGTCGACGCCTGGCGCGCGTCATTCGACGCCACTTATTCGGAAAGCGAGGCGAGCGATTTCAACTTGGTCGGCTGGAACAGCAGCTATACCGGCGCGCCGATCGACGAGGCGGAGATGACGCAGTGGGTCGACGGCACCGTGGCACGTCTGCGCGCGCTTTCGCCGCGGCGCGTATTGGAGCTCGGCTGCGGCACCGGCCTGTTGTTGACCCGGCTCGCGCCAAGCTGCGCACACTACCTGGGCATGGATTTCTCCGCCACGGTGCTTGGCCAGTTGCACGACTATCTGACCGGCATCGGCGCCGCCGACCATGTCGAACTGCGCCAGGGCATGGCCGACGAGCTGGACTTCCTCGCCGACGCTAGTGTCGATCTGGTGATTTTGAATTCGGTGGCGCAATACTTCCCGGATAGCGACTATCTGCGCAAAGTACTGGCCCAGGCGATCCGGGTGACGCGCGCCGGCGGCCACGTCTTTATCGGCGACGTGCGCAACCTGGCGCTGCTCGGCGCGTTCCACACGTCGGTACGGCTCCACAACGCCCAACCGACGACGCCGCTCGCCACCGTGCGGCGCGAGGTCGAGGCGGCCTGCGCGCAAGAGGCGGAGCTGCTGCTCGACCCGGCGTTCTTCAGCGAGGAAGTGGCGCGCAGGCCAGGAGTCGCGCGCGTAACGCTGGCGCCGAAGGACGGCGACTACGATAACGAACTCAGCCGCTTCCGCTACGACGTGACGCTGCGTGTTGGCGAAGCCGAAACGCTGGCCGCGCCGGACACGGTCCTGACGTGGGACGACGGTGACGACCCGCTGGCGCGCTTGGAGGCCGAACTCGCCGCCCAGCCGGAAGTCTGCATCGCGCTCGACACCGTGCCGGACCGGCGCGTCACGCCGTTCACGCGTGCCTGGCAAACGCTGCAAACGGGCGCGGCGCGCACGGTGGCCGATCTTGCCCTCGCCGCCGACGGTGTGACGCCATCCGCGCTATTCGCCATGGCGCGCCGTTACGGCGCCACGCTGGCCTGGCAGCCCCAGGGCCTCGGCGACCGCTACCGCGTGCTCTTCAATCCCAGCTGGCAAGCCGCGCCCTCGCGCGGCGGGCAACCCGCGCCCCACCCAGGCCACGCCAACACGCCGGCGCGCCTCGGCGCGGATACCGCGTTGACGCAAGCGCTCAACGCCGCGCTCAAGCAGCGGCTGCCGGACTATATGCTGCCATCGGCGATCCTCGTGCTGCCGGCCCTGCCGCTCACCGCCAACGGTAAGCTCGATCAGGCCGCCCTGCCCGATCCGGTGCGAACGGCACAGGCCTATGCGCCGCCGCGCACGCCGCGAGAGCATCTGCTGTGTCAGCTGTTCGCGGAGATGCTGACCTTGCCGCGCGTCGGCATCGACGACGATTTCTTCGCCCTCGGCGGTCACTCGCTGACGGCGGCCCGGCTGATCGGCAAAATCGGCACCGCGCTCGGCGCGCGTCTGTCGATCCGCGCGCTGTTCGAGGCGCCGACCGTGCGCGCGCTGGCGCTGCGGCTGAGCCAGCGCGAAGGCGACGGCGACGCGTTCGACGTGCTGTTGCCGCTGCGCGCGCGCGGCCGGCTGACGCCGCTCTTTTGCATCCACCCGGTCGGCGGCCTGGCGTGGGCGTATGCCGGCTTGCTGCATGGGCTCGACGACGAGCGCCCGCTCTACGGCATCCAGGCGCGCGGCATTTTGACGGCCGAATACGCCGCGCCCGACATCGCCACGCTAGCGCGCGACTATGTGCGTGTCGCGCGTGCCCTGCAGCCGCAAGGGCCCTACCTGCTGTTGGGCTGGTCGTTCGGTGGACTGATCGCGCACGAGATGGCGCGCCAGTTGCAGGCGGAGGGAGACGAAGTGGGCTTGCTGGCCATGATGGACGCCTACCCGATGCGGCCGGGCGACCGGCTGCCCGAGTGGGACGAACGCGCCGTGCTCGCCGGTTTCGCCCAAGCGCTCGGCATCGCGCTGACGCCAGCGGAGGCGGCGGGGCTGTCGATGGCGGTCTTCGTCGCCGCCGCGCGCCGCGCCGGCCACGTGCTCGGCTGCCTGGATGACAGCCAGGCGCAACGGTTCCTGGCACTGCTGGCGGATTTCCGCCGGCTCATCCCCGCCTTTAGGCCAGGCAAGATCGACGGCGACATGCTGTTTTTCCAAGCGTTGCGACCGGAAGCGCTCGGCATCGAGCATGCGGACGGCATCACGCCGCACGTCTGGCAGCCGCATGTCGGCGGCCGCCTTCACCTCCGAGCGCTCGACTGCGCCCACACGGAAATGGCCAATCCGGATCCGATTCGACAGATCGCGCGCGACCTGGAGCAATTCCTGCGCGAAACGGCGCCATTGCAGGCGCGCCAACCTGGGGAGACACCCATGGAACGCTAGGTGGAGACACGCGCTTCTCGCTGCGAATGAGCAAGAAAAATCAAGACAACGGTATGCCATACCGATGTAAAGTAGCGCCTTGTAGTATGCATACACGCTGGGCGCCCGAGCATAACAGCATGGGCGTGCCCCAAATCCACTTGGGATGATTTTCCGTCATTTACCGAAAATTTCCCGCCATTGGCCGAATAGGGCGCGCCTAATTAATTCGGATTGTTTATCGTTTCAGCGTGAAAAAATCAAGTACAAAACGCCGGGCGCTTCGTCCGGCGAGGAGCGCGCAATGCAGGAAAAAACCGCTCGGCCCGGCCAATACCCGGGCCGTTTGTCGTGCCTGACCTCTCTCGTGGTCGGCGTGCTGTTGACGGGCTGCGCCGTCGGACCTGACTTCAAGACGCCAGGCGCCGAACCTCAGGCCGGCTATCAATCCGCTGCCGGCAAGCCGGTGCGGGTCGCGCAGTCGGGGGCGCCGGACGCCGGCAACGCCGGCGTGCCGCAAACGCTGACGCAAGGCCGCGATCTGCCCGCCGACTGGTGGACGCTGTTCCGCTCGCCGGAACTGGACGCCATGATTCGCGAAGCGCTGGCGCACAGTCCGACGCTGGCATCGGCCGAGGCCGCCGTGCGTCAAGCGCGGGAAAGCTACAACGCCGAGGCGGGCACGCTGGAATCCCCCACGATCAACGCCGAAGGCAACGCCAACCGCGAACGCCAGCTGCAGTCGTCCACGCCCAATACCTTCAACGTCTATAGCGCCGGACTGACGGTCTCGTACACGCTGGACCTGTTCGGCGGCGGGCGCCGCGACTTGGAAGCATTGGCCGCCCAAGTGGACTACCAGCGCTATCAGCTGGAAGCGGCGCGCCAGACGCTGATTTTCAATGTCGTCAACACCGCGGTGCTGGAAGCATCCGCGCGCACCCAAGTCGAGGCGACGCGCGCCGCGCTCGCCGCCCAGACCGCGCAGCTCGACATCATCGGCAAACAATACCGGCTGGGCGGTCAACCGTTGACCGCCGTCCTGTCGCAACAGCAACTGGTGGCGCAGACCAGCGCCACGCTGCCGACGTTGGAGAAGGCGCAGTCGCAGTACCGCAACCAGTTGGCGGTTTACCTGGGACGCTACCCGAACGACCCGGACCTGCCGCGCATCGATCTGGACGCGCTGCGGCTGCCGCAGGACTTACCGTTGTCGCTGCCGTCCGAACTCGTGCGTCAGCGCCCGGACATCCAGGCGAGCGAGGCGCTGCTGCACCAGGCCAGCGCCAAGGTGGGCGTGGCCACGGCCAACCTCTACCCGCAAATCACGCTGTCGGGCAGCTACGCGCGTCAGCGCACCGACATGGCCGGCGGCCACAACACGGTGTCGTTATGGAATCTCGGCGCCGGGCTCGTGATGCCGATCATTGACGGCGGCACGCTGCGCGCCGAGCGCCGCGGCGCGATCGCCGCCTACGATCAGGCCGCCGCGCAGTACCGTCAGACGGTGCTCTCGGCATTCCAGAACGTGGCCGACACGCTCTACACGATCCAGGCGGACGCCGGGCAGTTGAACGCGCAAGCCAATCAAGCCGAGGAAACGCGCCGCCTGCGCGACATCACGCGCGCGCGCTTCCAACTCGGCGCGGTCAGTTACGTCAACGTGCTGGATGCCGAGCGCGCCTACCAACAAGCGCGGGTGAGTCTGGCCACGAGCCAGGCAACGCGCTTCGCCGACACCGCCATGCTGTACATGGCGCTGGGCGGCGGCTGGTGGAACCGCGCCGGGCATCCCGAAGCCGGCGGCAGCCTGAACACGGCGTCCGGCAACAACGATAACAACATTCAATAAAAGGAACCCGATTATGACCAAACGCATGTTGATCATGCTGGGCGGCGTGTTGCTGCTGATCGTTTTGCTGGGATTCGGCTTTTTCCTGCACATCCGCAGCCTGATGGCCGCCGCGCCCAAACCGGGCGCGCAAACCGTGACCTCCATCGTTGCCGAACCGCAGGAGTGGCAGTTGCAGCTGAACTCGGTCGGCACACTGTCGGCCGTTCGCGGCGTCGACCTCAGCAGTGAAATCGCCGGCATGGTGCGCACGGTGGCCTTCAAGTCCGGACAGGACGTCAAGGCCGGCGAAGTGCTGGTCGAACTCAATGCCGACGCCGACATCGCGCAGCTGCACGCATTGCAGGCGAGCGCCGAGCTTGCCGCCATCACGCTCAAGCGCGACCAGGCCCAGCTGGCGGTCCAAGGCGTGAGCCAAGCGCAAGTGGATAGCGACGCCGCCGATTTGCGCGCCAAGAATGCCCAAGTCGAGCAGCAGGCGGCGCTGGTGGCCAAGAAGGTCATCCGCGCGCCCTTCGCGGGCCGCATCGGCATCAGCGGCATCAACCCGGGCCAATACATCAATGCCGGCGACAAGATCGTGACGCTGCAGGAGATCAATCCGATCCATCTGGATTTCTATATCCCGCAAAGCCGCCTGGCACGCCTGGCGGTCGGCCAGCAAGTGACGTTGAGCACCGACACCTTCCCGGGCCAAAGCTTCGTGGGCAAGCTCAGCGCCATCAGCCCCAAGGTGGACGACAGCACGCGCAACGTCCAAGTGGAAGCGCTGATCGACAACCCGCAGCGCAAGCTGCTGCCGGGTATGTTCGCCAATACGCACGTCGCGGTCGGCCAAAAGCTGCGCTTCCTGACGCTGCCGCAAACCGCGATCACGTATAACGCCTATGGCTCGACCGTCTACGTCGTGGAAAAGAGCGACAAGACCGTCGCCGGCAGCAACAAGGTGGTGCGTCAGGTGTTCGTTACCACGGGCGAGACCCGAGGCGATCAGGTAGCGGTATTGACCGGACTCTCGGCTGGCCAGGAAGTGGTCACCAGCGGTCAACTCAAGCTGAAGAACGGTACGCCGGTGGTCATCGACAACACGGTGCAGCCGACCAACGCCGCGGCGCCGACGCCGCAGGAGCATTGAGACAGCCCATGAAATTTACCGATATTTTCATCCGGCGGCCGGTGCTGGCCACCACCATCAGCTTATTGCTGGTGGTGCTGGGCCTGCGCTCGCTGTTCAGTCTGCCGGTCGAACAATACCCGCGGACGCAAAACGCGGTGGTGACCATCTCCACCACCTATTACGGCGCTGACGCCAAAACCGTGGCCGGCTTCATTACGCAGCCGCTGGAGTCCGCCATCGCCCAGGCGCAGGGGATCGACTATCTGTCGTCCACGAGCTCGAGCGGGGTATCGACCATTACCGCCACGCTGCGCCTGAACTACGACAGCAACCGGGCGCTGACCGAAATCAACAACCAGGTGAATTCGGTCAAGAACCAGTTGCCCGCCCAGGCGCAACAACCGGTGCTGACGGTGCAAAGCGGGCAAACCACCGACGCGATGTATCTTGGCTTCTATAGCAAGACGCTGCCGGGCAACAACGTCACCGACTATCTGCAGCGCGTGGTCAAGCCGAAGCTGGACTCGCTCGAAGGCGTGCAGACGGCCGAAATTCTTGGCGCGCGTCTGTTCGCCCTGCGCGCTTGGCTCGACGCTGACAAGATGGCGGCGCACGGCGTCACGGCCACCGACGTGTATAGCGCGTTGGGGAGCAACAACTACCTGGCCGCGGTGGGCACCACCAAGGGCCAAATGGTGTCGGTGCCGTTGACCGCCGCCACCGATCTGCACACGGTGGACGAGTTCAAGCAACTGGTGGTCAAGCATAACGGCGATGCCATCGTCCGGCTGGAGGACGTCGCCACGGTCACACTGGGATCGGAAAACTACGACTTCAACGTCGCCTTCAGCGGCGTGCGCTCGGTGTTCATCGGCATCAAGGTGGCGCCGCAAGCCAACATCCTGGACGTGGCCAAACGCGTGCGCGCCGTCGTTCCGGACCTGCAGAAGCAGTTGCCCGCGGGCCTGACCGGCAAGATCGTGTATGACTCGACCGACTTCATCAACACCTCGATCGACGAGGTGGTGAAGACGCTGGTCGAGGCGCTGTTGATCGTGACCGTGGTGATCTTCCTGTTCCTCGGCAGCCTGCGCGCGGTGCTGGTGCCGGTGATCGCCATGCCGCTGTCGCTGGTGGGCACGTTCTTCATCATGCTGATGCTCGGCTATTCGATCAACTTGCTCACCCTGCTTGCGCTGGTGCTGGCCATCGGCCTCGTGGTCGACGACGCGATTATCGTGGTCGAGAGTGTCGATAGACATATGCGCGAGGGCATGTCGCCGCTGGATGCCGCGATCGAGGCGGCGCGCGCGCTGGGCAGTCCGATTCTGGCCATGACCGTGGTGCTGGTGGCGGTGTACGTGCCGATCGGCTTCCAAGGCGGTCTGACCGGGGCGCTCTTCACCCAGTTCGCCTTCACGCTGGCCGCGGCGGTGACCGTGTCGGGCGTGGTGGCGCTGACGCTGTCGCCGATGATGTGCTCGCGCTTTTTCAAGGCGGATCAGGACAGCGGCCGTTTCGTGCAATGGATCGATCACACCTTCGAGCGCGTGCTGGGCGGCTACAATCGCCTGTTGGCCAACCTGCTGTCGACCTGGCCGGTACTCGTGGTCATGGGCGGCATCTTGCTCTTGCTGTTGCTGGGCTTGGCGAAAATGTCGCAGTCGGAACTGGCGCCGGAAGAAGACCAGGGCATCGTGCTCGGTCAGGTGGTCGGCGCGCCGAACGCCACGGCCAACCAGATGCAGGCTTACGCCAACCAAATGTTCCAGGCGAGCAAGGCCATGCCGGAATATCAGCAGATGTTCCAGATCACCGGCACGCCGACGATCAACGCCGGTATCGGCGGGGTATTGTTCAAGCCTTGGAGCGAACGAAGCCGCAGCGCGCACCAGATTCAGATGGACCTGCAACAGAAATGGGGCAAGATCGCCGGCGCACGCGTGGCGGCGTTCCAATTCCCGCCGTTGCCGGGGTCGTCCGGTCTGCCGCTGCAATTCGTGATCAAGACCACCGAACCGTTCCAGAACTTGAACGAGGTCGCGCAGCAGGTGATCGACAAGGTGCGCAGCTCCGGCAAGTTCTACTTCGCCGACGTCGACCTCAAGGTTGACCAGCCGCAAGCGAGCTTGGTGGTGGACCGCGACAAGGTGGCGGCCATGGGCATGACGCAGCAGGATGTCGCCACCGCGCTCTCCGCAGCCATGGGCGGCGGCTACGTCAACTACTTCGCCATCGACGGACGCTCGTACAAGGTGATCCCACAGGTGCAGCAGACGAATCGGCTCAACCCGGATCAGCTGCTCGATCTCTACATCAAGAGCCCGAACGGCGTGATTCCGGTCAGCACCATCGCCCACCTGAAGTACACGGTGGAACCGGAATCGATCACCCGCTTCCAGCAGCAGAACTCGGCGACGATCTCCGGCGTGCCCGGCGTGGCGCAGGGCGACGCGCTGCAGTTCTTGCGCGACACCGTCGACGCGGTGGCGCCGACCGGTTACAGCGTCGACTACGCCGGCCCATCGCGCCAATACATGCAGGAATCGGGCGGCTTCATCGTCACCATGATGTTCGCGGTGATCATCGTGTTCCTGACGCTGGCGGCGTTGTTCGAAAGCTTCCGCGACCCGCTGATCATTCTGGTGTCGGTGCCGCTGGCGCTCTTCGGGGCGATGGTCTTCATCTTCCTCGGCTTCGCCTCGCTCAACATCTACACCGAGGTGGGGCTGGTGACGCTGATGGGGCTCATCAGTAAGCACGGCATTCTGATCGTCGAGGTCGCCAACGAGGAGCGCGCGCGCGGCGTCGGCAAGCTTGAAGCCATCAAGCGCGCCACCGCCGTGCGGCTGCGGCCGATCTTGATGACCACCGCCGCCATGGTGTTCGGCGTGTTCCCGCTGGTGATCGCCTCGGGCGCCGGCGCCGCCGGCCGGCACGCCATCGGTCTCGTGATCTTCACTGGCCTGTCGATCGGCACGCTGTTCACGCTGTTCGTGGTGCCGGCGATGTACATGCTGCTGGCGTCGGACCACCATGTGGCGCCGGTGTCGGCGACGGAGGAAGGCGACGTCGCCTAACCCGCCCCCGCCTCGCCACCAACGGCCGGACGACCATCATCCGGCCGTTTTTTATGCCGGGTAGCGTGCGCTCGCGTCGCAGCGCACGGCATTCCCACCCCATCCTTTCGGACAGACCACTTTGCGGCAACCACGTCCACTGCGGGAGTAAGAGAAAAACCTTTTAAGAGCAAAACCTTTAAAGCGGGAGTGGGGCCGCTTTTACTCCCGCCTTGTTTTTTAACTTTCAGAATTTACGGACAAGCTGCCCAATTGCCGTTTCCCGGTGAGCAAACTAATCTGGTGGGGCTTTGGGCGGATCATTGCCAAAGGCGCGGGCCCGGGGTGTTGCCACACCGCCGAGCCCGCTAACCACAACCAACTACCAAGGAGTTAGCCATGGCTATCCACGATGTTAATGCACTTCCTTCCACCCCGACAAACCGCCGTCTGCGTCAGCAGCAGTTACTGACACTGATTTCGGTCTTGTGCGAACCGCGGCAAACCCACCCCAACCCCGACGTGCGCCGGCTGATTTTCGATAGCCGCTTGAGTT
>NZ_JAFAND010000145.1 GCF_019232825.1 Paludibacterium sp.
ATGCTCGCGAAGCGAGCGCCCCCTCTCAGGGAGAGGGCAGGGGGAGTGGGAATCGATGGGCAGGCTGCGAAATCAGTCAGTTGCCACTAAGGCCCGGCTTTGCCGGGTCCTCCGTAACCGCTGCAAACCACTAAATCAACAGCCTGAGCGGGGCGCTTATGCGCCCCGCTTTTTGCATCGCTCCGCGTCATCATGCCGCGACATCGTAGCCCGCGTCCTCGATGGCCGACTTGAATCGCGCCAGTTGCACTTGCGCCGGATCGAACGTGATTGTCGCCTGAGCCTGATCCTTGTCGACGACGGCGCCCTCGACGCCGGGCAGCGCGCTGAGCACACGGGTCAAGGTGTTGACGCAGCCCATGCAGCTGATTCCGTCGATTTTGACGATAACGGTTTCCATATTGCACTCCAGGTTAAGATTGGCCGCGCCAGCGGCGCAGCAACAGTGAATTGCTGATGACCGACACCGAGCTCATCGCCATGGCGGCGCCGGCGATCACCGGATTGAGCATGCCCAGCGCCGCGAGCGGAATGCCGAGCGTATTGTAGATAAAGGCAAAGAACAGGTTTTGGCGGATTTTGCGCAAGGTGGCGCGCGACAGCGCGATTGCCTCGACCACGGCCTGCAGATCGCTATGCATGATGGTCACGTCGGCCGCCTCGATCGCCACCGCGCTGCCCGCGCCCATGGCAAAGCTCACATCGGCGGCGGCCAACGCCGGCGCGTCGTTGACGCCATCGCCGACCATCGCCACAACGCGGCCTTCTTGCCGCAAACGCTCGACGAAACCCGCCTTGTCCCGCGGCAGCACCTGCGCCTCGAAGCGGCCGATGCCGGCCTGCTCGGCCACCGCCGCCGCGGTGACGTGATGGTCTCCCGTCATCATCACCACCTCGATGCCCAGCGCGCGCAGCCGCGTGATCGCCCGTGCCGACGTGGGACGCAACGTATCGGCAATGGCGATAAGACCGGCCAATGCCCCGTCGACGGCAACGCCTGCCAACGTGTGGCCGCGCGCGGCGGCCTTGTCGATGGCGGCGCGCGCCGTGTCGTCGAGCGGGGCCGCCCAGGCCGGCACGCCGACACGGAGACGCCGGCCGTCGATATTACCCTCGATGCCCTGTCCGGCCGTGGCGCTGAAGTCGCTCAGCGGCAACAGCGGCAGCCGCCGCTCGACCGCCGCGGTCAGAATGGCTTTCGCCAAGGGATGCTCCGATCCTTGCTCCAAACTGGCCGACCATTGCACTAGCTGCTCGACGGAATGCCCGGTCAATGTCAGGACATCCACCACCACCGGCTTGCCCGCGGTCAGCGTTCCCGTTTTATCCACGACCAGCGCGGTGATCTTTTCCGCGTGTTCGAGCGCGGCGGCGTTACGGAATAAGATGCCGTGCTGCGCCCCACGGCCGATCCCCACCATCACCGCCGTGGGCGTGGCCAACCCCAGCGCGCACGGGCAGGCGATGACCAGCACGGCGACGGCGTGAATCAAGCTCGCGGTAACGCCGAGCCCAAACCAGAGCGACAGCGCGAAGGTCAGCACGCTCAGCGTCACCACCGCCGGCACGAAAATACCGGAAATGCGGTCGGCCAGCCGCTGAATCGGCGCCTTGGAGCCTTGCGCCGCCGTCACCAGACGGACGATCTCGGCGAGTTGCGTTTCCGTGCCCACATGCTGCGTGCGGCATTTCAGCATGCCCTCCTGCACCGACGTGGCGGCGTACACTTGGCTGCCGACGGCCTTCTCCACCGGCAGGCTCTCCCCGGTCAGCATGCTTTCGTCGACAGCGGCACGGCCTTCGATCACCTCGCCGTCCACCGGCACGCTTTCACCCTGCGGCACCACCACGATATCGCCCACCCGCAACTGGTCGATCGCGACGTCGCGGATTTCACCGTCGATTTCAACCCGCGCGAGCTTCGGCTGCATGCGCAGCAACGCGGCGATCGCGCTGGAGGTCTTGCCTTTGGCGCGCGATTCCAGCCATTTGCCCAAAATCACCAGCGTAATGATCACGGCACTGGCTTCGAAATAGACGTGTTGCGTCCGCCAGCCGAGCAAGGTCACCACGACGCTCAGCCCATAGGCCATCGACGTGCCCAACGCCACCAGCACATCCATGTTGGCCGCGCCGCCACGCAGGCTATGCCAGGCGCCACGGTAGAAGCGGGCGCCGAGCCAGAACTGCACCGGCGTGGCCAGGGCCAGTTGCAGCCAACGGCTGAACCATTCGCCCTGCCCGTCGCCGCGCATCACCACCATCTGCAACAGCAGCGGCAGCGACAACAGCGCCGCCAGCAGAAAATCACGCCGGTCTCGGCGCATCTGCCTGGCCTTTTCTTCGCTACCGTCTTCCTGACGGGCTTCGGGGCGCGCGCCGTAACCGGCGCGTTCGATGGCCGCCGTCACGCCTTCGGCCGTCATCAGACCGGCCGGAAAGTGGACGGTGGCGCTTTCATCGGCGAGGTTGACGTTGGCGCTGACGCCCGGCAGGCGATTGAGCACTTTCTCGATGCGTGCGGCGCAGGCGGCGCAAGTCATGCCGCTAATGGCCAAACGCAACGTGCGCTCGGGCACCCCGTAGCCCGTTTGACGGATCACTTGCAGCAGTTGCTCGGTCGACACGCGCGACAAGTCGGCGTCGATTTGCGCCGACTCGGTCGCGAAACTGACCGCCGCGTGCACGCCGTCCTGCTTGTTCAATTGTTTCTCGACACGATTGGCGCAGGCGGCGCAACTCATGCCGCTAATCGGAATGGTGAAGGAAGTGAGACTGCTCATCGACGGCTCCCGCCATATACCCTATGGGGGTATGATAGCAGGGTCAAATGAAAAATGAAACTTGCCCGATCGGTGCGCCCGCCGCCGTCAGCGCGTCACATGGCGCACCGCCGCGTCAGCGTTTTTCAAATCGATCTCGCCACGATTGAGCAGTTGGCGCCAGCGCCGAACGCGGTAGGGCCCATCGCCCGTCGGCTGGCCGCGCCTGCCGTTGGCGGCATGCGCGCGCGCGCCGAGGAAACGCCGCAGGAACGTCGACTCGTCGTCACTGCCGCCGGCACGGGTCAGCAAGCGCGTCAGCCCCTCCCTATCGCCCCGCTCCGCCTGGGCCAGCGCGGCGTCGACGAAGGCGCCGATGATCAACGCCGAGTGGAAGCCGCGCAACCGCGCCTGCTGCACACTATCCTGGATATGCACTTGGTAGAATGCGCGCCATGTGGCCTCGCGCCAGGCGACATCGCCATGCAAACGATGGATTTTGCCGCAGAACGCCGACACGCTATCGGTAACCTTGAGTACCGCGCCTTGCATGACGCCATGCAGACCGATACGTGCCAAACCGCCAGCCACCGAAGGCTGAGAAGCGCCGTTCACCGCATCGTATTCGCGAAACAGAATCGGTGCGGCCGGTTCAACATCGCCAGGACCGCCGGTGGTTGCGCCGAATAGCCCGACGGCAAAGCCACGCGCGGCGCCGACATCCGCGCAATGCCCATAAAGCCGCGACCACCCCGCCCTTCCCTGCGCCGGCTGACTGATCAGCTTCATGATGTTGTCCCACTGTTCGCCATCCAAGCCGGTGCGGGACAAGAGAAACGCCAGTACGGCCGGCGTGAATGGCGCATCCCGTGGTGCAGTCGGCGCCGCCATGCGCCAGAATGGCGTTTTCCCGAACGTGCCGCCACGCAAGCAAGCGGCATGCGCGCCTGCCGCCCATTGGCCGGACAGCCGCAACGCGCCGTTTTTAACGGCGCGCGACGGCCCAAGACAAAGGACGGCCACGGCAAAGCTCGCCACGACCATCAGCGCGGTGCCGCCCCGGAACAACGTGTTCACGATTCGAATCCGGCGAGTTCGCGCTGCGCCCCTTCGATATTGCGCCGCAACGTCACGCTATCGAGGCTGTGGCGCACAAACACATGGCAAAACCCGGCGCCGATGATGCCGACGAGCAGGTTATCCAACGGAAAAGCGATCCGAGATTCGTCACGCAGCCAAGACACAAACCATAAGGCGCCCATATAGGCGAAGAGATAGCCATCGCGCTTGATGGTGGCGACACCTCCCTGCATCAAGGCATAGCCGAGCAAGACCAAGCTGACGGTCAGCCACAGATATCCGAGGTTGGCCAGGCCGGACCAGTAGATCAGCCACGTGCAGCAAATGAAACCCAGCAAGGCGGTGGCATAGGGCCATTTCAGCGAAAAACGCCGCGTCACCGGCACCGCGTGCCGGCGCAACACCCAAAGACTGACCGGCCCGGCCAGATAGGCGAATACCACGATCGACGATAGAAAATTCACCAATGCCTTCCAGGTCGGAAACGGAAACAGAAATAGCATGCCCACCGCGCCATTGATCCATAGCGCCGCCACCGGCACTTGGTGCCGGTTGAGCCGGGTCAGCACGCTGTTAGGTGCAAGAAACCGACCGATGCCGTACAGCACGCGCGCCGTCACCGCCACGTAGACGTTGGTCGTGCCCAGCGGCGCCAGCACGGCATCGACGAACAGCAGCGTAAATAGCACGTTCAACCCCAACAGCGACAGCAATCCCAACAACGGCGCCGCGGCATTCATCAACGCAGGCTGATCGCCATCGAGCGTGCTGAGAAAGCTGAGCGATAGCAGCGCATACAACACCAGGCCGATGCCGATCGGCCAGAACAGCGAGTGCGGAATCGCACGGCCGGGATGCGCCACCTGGTTGGCCAGCAACAGACCGTTCTGAAACCCGGAAAAAGCAAAGGCAAGCCCGCTGCTGGTCACCGCCAGCAGCACGTTCTCCGCCGAGAAATTGGCGAAATTCGCCGCGCCCGTCAACGTCGGCCATTGCCCGCGCGAGGCAATCACGATCAAGGCCACGCCGATGGGAATGGCGATTTTCCACAGGCTGATCACGGTATTGGCCTTGGCGACCTTGGTGATCACGAGCGTATTGAAGCCCGTCATACCCAAAATGATCAGCATGGCCAAGCCAATGCCACGCCAAGACAGCTCGACCGCCGTGCCGTCGTCGACGATCAGCGACGGCAGCCAGAAACCCAGATATTGAATGACGGCCTGCGCTTCCAGCGGCAAATACACCACATAGCTCAACCAGCCGATGATCAGAAACAGCGTGGCGACGCTGCGCGGATGCGTGATGCCCATCAAGCGGTAGATTCCCCCCGCCATCGGCAAAGCGCTGCACACCTCGGCGAAGGACAGCCCGATGATCAAGGTGATCAAGGCCGTGATCACCCACGAGCACAACACGCCGACACCGGCCATTTGATAACCGTAAAACGGGGAAAACAGCCAGCCGGCCCCCAGCATGCCACCGGACGAGATCAATGCCAGCTGCCAAGTCGAAAGTTTTTTCACCATGAAGCCCACTTTGCGTTGAAAACCGGAAACACCCGCCGACGCATCAACCTGGATCAGGGTCCCGCCGGAGCGCCTCGCTGCGGCCCCGCCAACAGCGCAGTCTGGTGCACGCCAGTCCTGGCGGATATCGGCTCAATACCTGAGGTCGGCACGCGGGCGGACCAATGTGTGCACGACCATGAATCGGCGGGGGAATTCAACCCGCGTCATGGCACACCCGTGCGTTCAGTTTGCTTTTTCGACCGTCAAATACTAGAACGTGGATTAGTTATTCTCAGTGCCACCATATCTAGTGGCGGAGGAGCGTATGGAGATGAGATTAACGCCGACGGACATCGACGCGTTGCGCCATTTGCAATCGGCGCCGACCGACTTCAAGATCATCAGCCATCAGGCGTTGTGCGCCAGTGAATTCATCGAATCCAACGGCCACGGCGGCTGCCGCGTCAGTGCGCTGGGGCGGCGGTTTCTGTGCTGGCTGGATCGTCGGTGCGCGCCGCGGAGCGTGTCTTACCACGGCGATTGATGAGGGCTGTCCGCAAGGCGCCTCGGGGTTCCCCGAAGCGCCTTGGGATGCGGCCTTGACGCCTACAGCTGATGCTCGGTGCGGGCGATGATGTCGTCCTGGGCTTCAGGCGACAGCGCGGTGAAGAAGGCCGAGTAGCCGGCCACCCGCACGACCAGATCGCGGTACGCCTCGGGGTGCGCCTTGGCCGCCAGCAGGGTCTCGCGCGACACGATGTTGTACTGGACATGCCAGCCATGCAGATGCTCGAAGTAAGTGCGCAGCATGCCCATCAGCTTCAACTGGTCTCGCGGATTATCCAGCGTGGACGGATTGAGCTTCTGGTTGAGCAACACCCCGCCCAGAATGGCTTCAGTCGGCAATTTCCCCACAGAGTTGAAAACGGCGGTCGGCCCGTGATGATCGGTGCCGGCGGCCGGGCTCGCACCCTCGGCCAACGGTGTCCAAGCCTTGCGCCCATCCGGCGTCGCCGCGGTCTGCGCGCCGAACGGCACATTGGCGGAAATCGACGAGGTGCCGGCGTAATAGTCGCCGCCGATCGGGCCGCGGCCATGACGCGGGTTGTGATAGTGCTTGAGCTCGTCGATATAGGTTCGATAGGCGCGCACCAGCAGTAAATCGACCTCATCCTCGTCGTTGCCGTATTTAGGCGCTTGATTGAGCAAACGCTGGCGCAATTGTTCGCCGGCGCCGCCGGCAAAATCACTGTCGAGCGCCGCGGCCAGCTCAGCCTGGCCAACCACGCCGCGGTCGAACACCAAATGCTTGACCGCCGCCAGGCTGTTGCCGGTATTGGCGATGCCGACCTGCAAACCGGACACCCAATCGTATTTGGCACCCCCTTGCTTGATGGTCTTGCCGCGCTCGATGCAATCGTCGACCAGGGCGGAGCACAGCACGTCATGCGCGTTCTCCTCCAGCATGGTATCGATGACGTACTCGATCTCGATCGATTTCTTGGCGTAATAGCGGATTTGGGTATCCCAGGCTGCCAGCACATCGTCGAAAGAAGCAAAGTTGTTGCGGCTCAGCGCTTTTTCTTGCGGCAGGAACACCCGCTTCGAACTCGCATCGCGTCCGCCTTCGAGCGAGGCCAGCATGACGCGGGCGAAATTGATGAAGCTCATGCCGGTGCAACGATAGCCCCATTTGCCGCCAACCGCGGTTTCGATGCAGCCGATGGCGGCATAGTCGTAGGCATCCGCGCGTGCAACACCCAGCTTGATGAATTCGGCAATGACGATCTCGTCGTTGTTGAACGCCGGCATGCCGAAACCGCAGCGGATCACCTGAACGCAAGCGTCAAGGAAATCGTCGCTCATGCCTGCGTGGTAACGCACGCTCAGGTTGGGCTGGGTCGACCGCAATCGCCCGCAGGATTCCAGAATGGCGTAGGACAGCGGGTTGACCGCGTCCACGGCCTCGCCATCCCTCAACGTCTGGCCGCCGATGGTGACGTTCTGATACATCGGGCTGCCGGCGGAGGCTTTCGAGTGCGAGCCGGAACGGATCTTGTTGACCTCCAGCAGCTTGAGCCAGCAGCTATGCAACAGCTCGATCGCCTGCTCACGGCTTAAGCTTTCCTCCAGCTCGACCTCGCGCCGGTACCACGGATAGAGATACTGGTCGAGCCGGCCGAACGAAACCGAATGACCGTTGGATTCGATCTGCAGCAGCAATTGGATGAAGTAGCACAGCTGCAGCGCCTGCCAGAAGGTTTGCGGCGGTTCATGCGCCACGCGGTCGCAGTTGGCGGCGATCGCCAATAGCTCTTGCCGGCGCCAATCGCGCGCCTCGGCGGCGGCCATGTCGCGCGCAAGCGCGGCATAGCGTTCGATATGTTCCGCGACCGCCGCAAGCGTGATGTCGACGGCCTTGAGAAACTGTTCCTTGTACAGATCGTCGAGCACGGTCAGCGACAGGCGCCCGCGCCGTTCGCGCACGCGCTCGCGGATGCCGTCCAGCCCCTGTGCCAGCAGAGTCGGGAAATCGACCGCCAGGTGGGCGTCGCCGGCGTTCATATTGCCCTCGGCCTTGATCATGACGGTTTCAAGCAGCGCCTTGTGCTCTTCGCTGAACATGCCGTAGCAACGGTCCAGCACCGTTTGGCCATGCCACCAAGGACAGATGCGGTGCAAAATCGCCCGGTCCGCGTCGCTGACTTCAAAACCGGCGCCAGGACGGTCGGCCAACGTGTCGATTTCCTTCTCGATCCAGCCCACCGTGTATTCAGGGAAAATCGGCGCGGCGCGCGCTTGGCTCGCCTGATTGCCGACGATCAGCTCGTCATGATCGATCCAGATCGTGCGCTCGCGCAGGTGATGCGCCAGCGCCAGCGCGCGGCGGACCACTATGGGCTTGTCCAGATGCTGCTGGTAGCTCTCTGTGTAGTGCAGCGCGCGCTCGGTGCAGATCGCCGGCTTGATGATGTTGACCAACGCCCTTTTATGCGCGCTGATGCGGGGCGTCAGGGTCGTCAGATCCAGTTGCGTCATGGCTTCATCCTCGGAGAATCGCCGTCAATCCCTTGCTGGCCGCATACTGCTCGGCAAAGGCGATGATGGCGGGGTTGTTCAGCGGCGCGGCAGGCGCCAGATAGGGTAGCCCGAGCTGGGCGAACTTCTGCATGCCCAGCGTGTGATAGGGCAGGAAGTGGATTTCCTTGACACCGGCCTCGAAGGCGGCAAAGTCGACGATGGCGCGAATCGAATCCTCGTCGGCGTTGAAATCCGGGATCAACGGCACACGCACGGTCATGTCGACCCCCGCGCGGGCCAGGCGGCGGAAATTGTCCATCACGCGGCGCGCCGAGCCGCCGGTCCAGGCGCGAAACCGCTCGGCATCCACATGCTTGAGGTCCGCCAGCAACAGATCCAGGTGCGGCAGAGACGGTTCGATAAAGGACCAGCGCACGTGCAGGCAGGACTCGGCCGCCGTGTGAATGCCGGCCGCCTTGGCGCGGGCAAGAAGATCGGCGGCCGCATGGGGCTGCATGAAAGGCTCGCCGCCGGAGAGGGTCAAACCGCCGCCGGTACGCTGGTAGAACGCCTGATCGCGCAGCACCCGCGCCAAGATGGCCTCGGCATCGAAAGGTTGGCCGCAGATCCACAGCGCTTGCGACGGGCAGACGCCATCGAGCTTGGCCAGATCGGCGGCGCTCAGTTGCCCACGGTCGATCGTCAGTGCGCCATCCGCCGATTTATGGAATACCGCCGGGCATTGCTCGGCGCACAACGCGCACTCGGCCAAGCAACTGCGCGCCTCGAACAACAGCTCGGGGGCACGCGCGCGGCTTTCCGGGTTTTGGCACCAGCGGCAGGCCAGCGTGCAGCCCTTGAAGAACACCACCGTGCGGATGCCAGGGCCATCGTGGGTCGAGTAGCGTTGCAGATTGAAGATCATCGCCGCCCCTTTCTTGCGAAAATTACACAACTTTCGTTCGAAAGTTTCGTTGATTTCGATCAAATGCCAATGCGGTGCGTTGCCTATACTGGCCCCATAACGTTTTGACCTTTCAACGCTGGTTTTGAGGACACGACATGGAACTGTATCTGGATAGCGCGGACATCTCGGCGGTACGCCGGCTCGCGCGCATCTTGCCGCTCGCCGGCGTCACCACCAATCCAAGCATCATTGCCAAGCAAGGCAAGCCGCTATGGGACGTCTTACCCGCGCTGCGCGATGCGCTGGATGGCCGCGGCACGCTGTTTGCCCAAGTAATGGCGAGGAGCGCGCCGGAAATGGTGGAAGAGGCGCAGCGCTTGCGTGAGCGCGTGCCCGGCGTGGTGGTCAAGGTACCGTCCACCGCCGAAGGCTTCGCGGCAATCCAGCAATTGACCGCGTTGAAAGTGCCGACGCTCGGCACCGTGGTGTATGGCGCCACGCAGGGGTTGTTGGCGGCGCTGGCCGGGGCGGCCTATGTCGCGCCGTACGTCAACCGTCTGGACGCGCAAGGCGGCGACGGCATCGCGGTGGTGCGCGAACTGCAACAACTGCTATCGCTGCACGCGCCCTCGTCCCAGGTGCTGGCGGCCAGTTTCCGCACGCCAAGGCAGGTGCTCGATTGCCTACTGGCCGGTTGCACGTCGATCACGATCCCGGTCGACGTGGCGGAACAGCTGCTGACGAGCCCCGCCGTCAACGCCGCCGTCGCGCAATTCGAGCAAGACTGGCAAGGCGCCTTCGGCACGCTGCAGCTGTGATGCAACCCGTCTGCCCGTGCGTTGGCGCTGCGAACGCGTACTACGAAAGCAGACCGGGTCCAGTACAATATCGCTTTCGAAAGACTGGCTGACTGATCCATGCATCCACGACAACAAGCGCTGTTGCAATATCTGGCTGAGCACCGCCGTGTGAGCGTGACGGAACTCGCCGCCCGGCTGAAGGTGTCGGAAGTGACCATCCGCCAGGATCTGTCGCAGTTGTCGGAACAAGGCTTTCTCAAACGCCGCCACGGCTTCGCAGAAGCGCTGGATCAGGACGATCCGGATGTACGCATGCAAGCCAACTTCGCCACCAAGGTCGGCCTGGCGCGCCATGCCGCCGCGCTGGTGGCGGACGGCGAAACGGTGTTCATCGAAGGCGGCAGCGCCAACGCGCTGCTGGCGCGCGAACTGGCGAACCGATCCCAAGTGACGGTGATCACCGTCAGCCACTATATTGCCCACCTGCTGCGCGACGGCGACTGTACCGTTGTCCTGCTCGGCGGCCAGTTGCAGAAAGGCAGTGAGAGCCTAGTCGGCCCGCTGACCCGCCGTAGCCTCGATTGGGTGTATTTCTCCAAGGCCTTCATCGGCATCGACGGCTATACGCCACAGAGCGGCTTCACGAGCCGCGACATGATGCGCGCCGACATCGTCCACGCCGTGCTGGCCAAGGGCGCGGACAATATCGTGCTGAGCGATGCGTCCAAATTCGGCCAGCTGGCGCCGAATCCGCTCGACCCGGACGGCATGATCGTCCGGGTGATCACCGACGCCGGCATCGATAGCGGCCTCGCCAGAGCGCTGCGCGAACGCGGACTGACATTGGACCTGATCGGTTGAGGGAGGCAAACTACCGGGCGACGGTTTGACACAAGCTTTCGTTAAGCCGGCATAACATCGCCTGCCAATCGCCCAATTGCGTTTGTCGGTAGAGCCTGACGCTGGGATACCAAGGGCTGTCGTCGCGATCGAGCATCCAGCGCCAATCCGGGACGAAGGGCAGCATGATCCAGGTTTGCTTGCCCAAGGCCGCGCTCAGGTGGGCCACACTGGTGTCGACACAGACAACTAAATCCATGCATTGGATCAATGCCGCGGTATCGCTAAAATCATTCAGCTCGCCGCCGACATACAGAATATCGGGATGCGCGTCCAACACGGGCCGATCCGTCTCGCGCACTTCTTTCTGGAGACTAACGTAGTGATACCCCGCAGGCAGATGTTGCATCAGCGCCGCCAGCGGCAAGCTACGATTATGGTCGTTGGTATGCGTTGGGCGGCCGCTCCAGGCAAGCCCGACGCGCGGTTTGCGCCTTTCGCCTAACCGGCCGTTCCAGTACGCCCGCTTTTCCTCGTCCGCCGCCAGATATTGCTGAGCGCGCGGGATGGTGTTCAGTGTCGTCTTGAAGGCGAGCGGCAAACTCAATAAGGGGCAGTGGAAATCGAACGCGGGCAGACGCTCGCCCTTGACCCGAATCTCGGCGACCCCGTCGAGCGTTTTGAGCAATTCGGCCAATGACGGCGGAACCTCCAGAATAACGCGCGCGCCCCACCCGGCAACGAGCTTGGCATAACGGCAAAACTGAATCGTGTCGCCCAGGCCCTGCTCACTGTGCAATAAAATGGTCTTGCCGCTGAGCGGGGCTTGGCCAAGCCAAAGCGGTTGAGAAAAATCTCGGCGCGATGAAGTAAATTGCCGGGCTTTCCAGCGGCGCTCGTACATTTCCCAACCTTCTTGGAAGTCGCCGCTGAGCAATAGGGCAAGTGACAGATTCCAGCCCGCGTCGTCGTCATCGGCCTGCAACGCAACAGCTTGCCTGTAGCTTGCGACCGCCTCATCGATTCGCTGAACTTTTTGCAGCGCCACGCCACGATTGTAGTGGGCATCCGCATAGTTCGGCCGCAGCGCGATGGCGCGATCACAATGGGTAATAGCGGCATCGAATTGGCCGAGCTCGATGAACAAATCCGCCAGATTGGAATACGCTTCGGCAAAATCCGGCTGCAGCGCGAGCGCCTGCTGGAAGCTGGCCACCGCCTCCTCGGACCGCTTCAGCGCTTTCAGTGCCGAACCGCGATTGCAATAGGCTTGAGCCAAATTCGGTTGAAGTTTGATCGCTTGGCCAAACAGCGCAGCTGCCGGGAGAAAATTCCCGGTCTGCAAGGCCAACAAACCCAGGTGGTATAGCGCGTCAATATGCCCGGGTTGCGCCTGCAGAACCGTTTCGTATAACGTTTTCGCCGCATCCCCCTGCCCCCGGCGATGACAAGCCAACGCCTGTTGATAGGTGATCTGAACCTGCTCCGCCGACATGGGGTGCGAACGAGTGAATGGATTTGGTTTGGATGACGGCATGGCTGAGCAGGTTGGGGAAACGAGATAGGGGAAGTCATTATAGCGTTTGTCCGCATGGCGGCCGACATCGCCCGCCGGAGACGAGCCGAACAGTAATAAGATGCACCACACCGATTGCAGAAGGAATTGCCGATGACACCCGCCCTGCGCCACGCCACCACGCTGTGGCACTTTCTTACCCGTGGCCGCGGCACACTGGCCGGCAGCGACGTGATCGTCGTCTGCGGCTCGTACGACTTGCGCGTGTGCGACCATGCCTGCGCGCTATTGCAGCAGGGTATCGCGCCGCGCTTGCTGATCACCGGCGGCACCGGCAACTGGACCCGCCACCTGTGGCGGGAAAGCGAGGCCGAGGTGTTTGCCGCGCGCGCCCGCGCGCAGGGAGTGGCCGACGATCAACTGCTGCTGGAACCGCTGGCGGGCAATTTCGCGCAGAATATCGCTTATGCCAAAGCACTCTGCCCCACCGCGCGGCGCGCCACATTCGTCACCAAGCCCAATTCGATCCGGCGCGTACAGCAAACCCTACCGATTCAATGGCCTGAACTGCAAGCCGCCGTCGATGCGCCGCGCCTGGCGTTTCCTGAAGACGTGTCCAATCAGATCGGCGTGCTCGGTCTGATCGACGAGATGGTCGGCGACGTTCATCGGCTATTGGACTATCCGGCACAGGGCTTTCAAACACCGCTGCCGATTCCCGACGAGGTGCAGCATGCGTGGCGCGCGTTGATCGCGCTGGGTTTCGACCGCCACCTCATTCCCGGTTCGCCGCCCGCTCGCGACCCCAGTCGCTGATCGCCGCCTGCAGCTGGTCGAGCAGCGGCGCCAACTGCACCACCAGCGTTTGTGCCTGCACGGTGTCCGCCATGGACCCGCAGCGTTCCAGCGCCTGGAACAAATTGCCCAGCGCCGGCGCGCCGAGCGTCCATGCCGGGGTTTTACTGCGATGCCCTAACGCGATCAACGCCGACATATCGCCGGCGCGGATGGCCGCCTCGATCTGCGCCGCGCTGTCGCGGCTGGCATCCAACATCTCTTGCGCCAGCTTCAGCGCCATCTCCGAATCCAAATGGAAGCGCCGCATGACTGGCGCCAAATCGAAATCCGCGGCTTGGTCGCCTGGCGTCATCCCGGCGGGCGTCCCCTCGGTGCCGCCACGGAGCGGAGGATGGTCCGAAGACGGCCAATCCAGCCATTGCAGCAAGGTGGCGTAGAGCTTGGCCGCTTGCACCGGCTTGGCGATGAAATCGTTCATGCCCGCTTCCAAGCATCGCTGGCGGTCCTCGCTGAAGACATTCGCGGTCATCGCCAAAATCGGCGTGTCCGCATACCCCGGAAGCCGGCGAATGGCCCGTGTGGCGTTGAGGCCGTCCATCTCCGGCATTTGCACGTCCATGAGGATCAAATCGTAGCGCGCGCTTGCCGCGAGGTTCACGGCTTGCTGGCCGTTGCCGGCCACCGCGAGGTCCAGCTCGGCGGCGTCGAGAATGTACTTCGCCACCTCCTGATTGATCTCGTCATCCTCGGCTAGAAGCACTTTGGCATGCGCATGGCGCGCGCGCAGCGCGGCAAGCGGGTCGCTGCTCACCACGGCGGACTCCGGCTGCGGCGTGAGCTGCCCCTTTTCCAGACGTACGGTAAACCAAAAGAGACTGCCGACGCCGGGCTGGCTTTCGACGCCGGCCTCGCCTCCCATCAACAAGGCCAGACGCCGCGTGATGGTCAGCCCCAGGCCGGTTCCACCATATTTCCGCGTGGTCGAGGCATCCGCCTGCTGAAAAGGCTGAAATAGCCGCGCAGCCTGTTCCGGCGCAATCCCCACCCCGGCGTCTTCCACCTCGAACCGCACCAGCGCTTGGTGCGCGGCATCCTGCATCACTTTGGCGCGCAAATGAATGCAGCCCTGAAACGAAAACTTCACCGCGTTATTGGCGTAATTCAGCAACGCTTGGCGCAGCCGCGTGCAGTCGCCTTTCAGCCAGAGCGCGCCCGTCTCGTCCTGCGTCTTGATTTCCAGCCCTTTTGCCTGGGCCGATTCGGCGATCATCGCGTGGACATGGCCCAGCACGGCGCTCGCGGGGAAATGGATTTGCTCGAGCTCAAGCTTGCCGGCCTCGATTTTGGATAAGTCCAGGATGTCGTTGATGATCGCCAGCAGGTGATGGCCGGCCTCTTCGATCCGGTCCAGCGGCGAGATCTGGTCGGGCGTCGGGTGCCCGAGCTTGAGCACATTGGACAAACCGATGATGGCATTGAGCGGTGTGCGTATTTCGTGGCTCATGTTGGCCAAGAAGGCACTCTTGGCATTGTTGGCCGCCAGCGCCGCGTCGCGCGCCTGAGCCAATTCCGCCGTGCGCTCGGCGACGAAGGCCTCCAGCGCTTCATTGTCTCTTTCCAGCGCTTGTTGAGCCTTTTTACGCTCGGTCACCACATCGAATACGGCAATGAAGTGTTCAGGCTTCGGGCTGTACACGGCTAAAGAAAACCAATCGTCCAGCGCCTCGACATACGTTTCCACCCGCTCGGCGCCGCCGCCGCGCGCGACGCGATCGTAAAGTCCGAACAGATCGGCTGACGTAACGCGAAAGTCGGGGAGTATGCTGGAAATGCGCTTGCCGACGACGTCCTTCAGGCCGGTCTGACTCTCAAAGGCCTCATTGACGTCCAGATAGACGAAATCCACCGCCTCGCCGCCCTCATACAGCATCTGGCAGTAAGCCACGCCGTTGAGCATGTTCTGGAACAGCGCGCGATAGACCCGCCCCGCGCGGGAAAACGTCTCTTGCGCCGAGGCCAGTTCGGTCACGTCGGTGATGAAGCCGACCAGATACGTCTCCCGCTCGATCTCGACGACATTGGCCGACACCACCGCAAGACCGGTCTGGCCGGTTTTGGTCCGGTAGCGATAAAGGAAACTGGACGCTTGCCGATCGCGCAGCAGGCTGGCGCGCATCGCTTCGCGCTCGGCGCCGACCTCCCACAGCCTGAGTTCCTCGCTGGTATGGCCGATGACTTCGTCGCGCGCATAACCATACAGTGTCAAAAAGGCGGGGTTCGCGTCGACGATAATGCCGTCGGAGAGACGGGACAGGGCAATGGCCGTGGGACTGCTTTCGAAAAGGAGCCGAAAGCCGTCCGGCGACAGGAAGTCAGGCGAGGACGCCATCAGATCAAGCCTTTCTGCACAAGGTTGGTCCTATTTGTCCAGC
Source organism: Paludibacterium sp. (assembly GCF_019232825.1). Taxonomy (GTDB): domain Bacteria; phylum Pseudomonadota; class Gammaproteobacteria; order Burkholderiales; family Chromobacteriaceae; genus Paludibacterium. The sequence goes on from NZ_JAFAND010000145.1 coordinate 15,668, forward strand.
ATAGCCCGACTATATTATTTGGTTTAAGGCCTTTTCACCATTCCATGACATGGCGCAGGAACAGAGGCGCTCTTTGGAATAATTTTCCAAACATTTCTACACCCTAAGATCGCGGTGCACTGCCTTCGGCGAGAGCACCCTACACAAAGGCGAGTCCCGTCGCGCAACACGCCTCATTCCGTCCACTGCGGATTCCAGGCGATTTCCCACAGATGGCCATCGATATCCTGGAAATAACCGGCATAGCCGCCCCAGAACGTTTGATGGGCCGGCTTGACGATGACCGCTCCCGCCGCCGCCGCTTGCGCCATCACCGCGTCCACCTCGGCTTGAGAGGCCACGTTGTGGCCGAGCGTCATGTCGGTCGGGCTTGCGGGGCTCTGCGCCAGCCCCGTGTCGCGCGCGATGCTCTGACGCGGCCACAGCGCCAGGCGCAAACCTGACTCCAACGTAATGAACACCACTGCCCCGTACTCGAACTCGGTGCCGATGATGCCCTCGGTGGCCAACCCCAGGCCATCGCGATAGAAGCGCAAGGAAGCGTCGAGATCATCGACGCCGAGCGAGATGACGGTGATGCGCGGCTGCATGGTTTCTTCCTCCAAATGGTTATGCCTCGTGCCCCGCCACCGCAACCGGTTCCGGTTTCACCCGCACCGCCTGCAACACGCCGACCACCAACAGCGCGATGCCGACCAGGGTGAGCGGCTGCGGCCAGACACCGCGCAACAGAAAAGCATAAGCCAACGCCGACAAGGTCTCGAACACGATCAGTTGCCCGACGAGCGCGGTGGGCAGGCGCTGGCTGGCCTCGTTCCAGCATAGCGTGCCGAGCCAGGAAGCAAACAGGCCAATCGCCGCCATCAGACCGACAAACACCAGCGGGCGGGGACCGAACGGCATGGCGAACGGGCTGCCGCTCAGCTTCATGCCCGCCCACAGCGGTACAAAGCCGATCAACGCCAGGGGCAGCGTCGCCACACCTTGGGCGGTGGTCCAGGTGCGCGGACTACGGCCGGGATGATGGCGCAGCCAGTCGGCGTTTCGCAGCGGATACCACGTCCAGCAGGCCACCGCCACCAGCGCCAGCAGCGCGCCGCTGACATAGCGGCCCAAGTCGGCGTGGGGATCGTACCGCAGCGCGACCAGCTCGACCTGGTTGACGCAGCCGATGCCGGCCGCGATCACCAATAGCGGCGGCGCGAGCCGCGCCCAAGGCAGCCGGCCGTCTCGCTGGACATTACGCAGGTTGGCGCAGAGGGCGATCACCACCGGCAGCGTGCCGATGATCATTGTCGGCAGCGGCCCGCCGGCGCGCTGAATGGCGCTGGCCAAGCACAGGTAATAGATCAGATTGCCGACCAGGGCCAATTTGAGCGCCTCCCACCAGTCGGCGCGGCGCAACTGTCCGAGCGCGGCGCGGTCGAGCCAGGCGAGCGGCAACGCGATCAAGCCGAAGGCCAGATAGCGCCCGACCGACAACAATGCCGGCGGATAGTCGGGCAACAACGACGGCGCGACGAACACCAGCCCCCACATCAGGCCGGCAGCCAGCGCGTAAGCAACACCGGTCCACATGGTCCATTCCTCCTTCCTGCGGCCAGTCTAGGCGGACCTCAGACGTCGGTCTTGTACCAGATTGCGGTGTGGAAGGCGCTAGGAACGAACTTGACGCTGATAGCGCGCCGGGGTGACGCCGTAGCGGCGTACGAAGGCGCGCGTCAGGTGGGCCTGGTCGGCGAGCCCGGTGTCGGCGGCCACCTGGGCCGGCGGCAGCCCCGCCGCGAGCAGCTGTTTCGCCTGATAGAGGCGCAGCGCCATCAGCATCTGCTGCGGCGTGACGTGATAGTGCGCCTGAAAGCGGCGCAGGAAATGAAAGGGACTCAGTCCCGCCACCGTGGCCAGCTCGTCCAACGTCAGCCGCCGCGACAGGTGGGCGCGCAGATAGTCGAGCACCGGGGCGAAGCGCAGCGCGCCCTCGGCCGGCGCCGGACGCGGCACGCGCGCATGGCGGCGCAATTCGGCCAACAGCGCGTAGAGCAGGCTGTCGAAGGCTAGCGGCTCCTCGGCCCGCCACAACGCGTCGAGCAGCCCCGTGACGCGCAGGGCGCTGGCCACGTCCACCCGCACCGCCTCGCTAAACCACCAGCCCGGCTCGCCGCTGACGCGGGCCACCACCTCGGGGTCCAGATAGGCCATGCGATAACGCCAGCCGCCCTCGGTCTCGGCGCGGCCGGTGTGCAGCTCATCCGGGTTCATCAACACCAGCGAGCCCGGCGGCGCCAGATGCTCGCTGCCGGCATAGCGAAAGCGCTCGGCGCCGTTTTCGATCGCGCCGAGACCGAAAGCTTCGTGGGTGTGCGGCTCGAAGGCATGGCGGACGATATGGGCGCGATAAAGCTCGACGCCGGGCCGCTGGCACGAGCGGCGAAACTCGGCGCGGTCCTCGGGGCTGTCGAACTGGGCGGGCACGCCCGGCATCAGGGGCGAGCCCGCTCCGGCATCCGTGGGCGTCATGGCTGGTCTCTTGGCGTGGCTGATTCGATGGCCACAGCGGCAGGGCCGCATCGGTCTATGCCATCAATATACGATGTCATCCCCCCTCCGCAAACATTTCACAAACGGGCGCCTGTCACGTCCTTATCGAGCGGGACAGCAGCAGCCGAAATACTGAGGCCATGTATCCCGTTCACTATTTTTAATGACAACATTTCTGTGGAGAAAACATGGCTATCGCTTTTATTCGCGAAATCGTCAATATGAACCCCGATGTCACTTTGCGTATCCGCGTCATGGACGACAACCGTCACCCGACATGGCAAGGCGTTGAATACGGCAAGGAGGACTGGCTGCAAATCAATCGGCCGCCGAGTGCCAACGTCCCGACCGTGGTGACGCCCGATAATATGGCGGTGCCTTGGAGTTATGGCGGCAAGCAGCGCATGTACATTCAAACCGTCACCACCGGCGGGATCGTCAAGAATATCTCCGCGGAAGTCCGTGGCGAAAACGCCTGGGACTACATGGTGCTGCGCGATAACGCGCTGGCTGAAATCGGCCAAACCGAAATCGGCTCGTTGGGGGATGCCCCGGGCGTCAATCATTCCTGGTGGGCCATCGTCCTGCAGGAAGACGGCCGCTTGGAATGGCGGCTATTCGAGCGCCAGGGCTTGCGCCGCGACGACCTGATCAACATTGTGACGGAAACCGGGAAGTTCCTGATCGACGTATTCCCCACGGTGATCGATAAAGCGGCGCAGATTTTGCCGGTAATCGCCGCGCTGTAGCACTTGAGAAAATATTCACAACCCGCTAAAAGCGCTTTGATTACTTAGTCAGTGCTTGTGCATGGACAACCAAGGATTTCTGATTTCGGGAATCCTTTTTTCTTCTGACTGACGGTGCAGGCATTCGTCTCTGCCAGTCGAACCGCGCTGGCTTGACCCAGGGTTCCTTCGCCCCTAACCTCCGTCACCGTTGCAGATGAAAGTCAGCAACCGAGGTTTGACAGCTTCGTAATATCCCCGAGTACTGCGTGCAAAGCCGTATTCGTTTTTCGTCGATCCGTGCGTTTTTCTTGGCGGGCTGGCGGAGGACACCGGCGGGTTCGACCCGCCGGTGTGCCGGTTGGGATATTCCGGTCTGTCAACCTTCGCTCGGCCTGCCGCCTTCCTACCGGCAGCTCCTCCATCCCATGCAGTAAGACGAAGGAGTTCGACCATGGCACACCGCCGTCCCCTCACCCCGATCGAGCGCGATCTGCGCGATATCCAGTCCACCCTCAACCATCTGGTCATGCAGCTGGCGCCGTCGCCGCAACGACGGGTCAACCCCGCCGCGATGCGCAGCGTGCTGGCGGCAATGAGCTACAAGCTGGATCACGTGCAGGCGGTTTTGCGCGGGTAAGCGTCAGGTGACGTACCGTCCGCTGGACCCGGCGGACGGTTGAAGTCAATGATCGTTAAATCAAGCATAAATCTGATAATGTCTCATTTTACAAGCATTGATTGGTTTGCAAGCAAGGCTTGCTTGCATGAACCTCCCTTGCTACATTGATCGTAATATCGATTGTTATCTTTATAAAGCTCGATTAAACGAACATGAAAGTCTCTCAATCCGCTGCGCTGCCATCACACTTGGCCAATGAATGCCAACACCTCGGCCAGCTCCTGGCGCGACTACGCCTCGCCAGAGGCATCAAACAAGCTGATGCCGCGCTTCGTGCAGGACTGTCGCGCAATACCGCCTATCGTCTCGAACACGGTGACCCAGGACTCGCCTTTGGGCAGGTGTTGCGCTATTTGGATGCAATTGCACCTGGCTGCACCTTGGCCGACCTACTTGCTGAAACCGATCCAGCGCTGGCTGCTCTAAAACAGCGCGAGCAGGCTCGGCGAGTGCGCG
>NZ_JAFAND010000030.1 GCF_019232825.1 Paludibacterium sp.
CTGTATCGCATGCAGCGCTCGCTGACGGGGCTCGCGCTGACCGATGCCGGCGGCAGCCAGTCGTTTGCCGAACAGTGGCTGGCCAAGCGCGCGCAGCACGTCGATATTTGCCAGCAGATGTTCGCTGAACTGCAGGCTTTCGAGACGCTGGATCTGGCGATGTTGTCGGCCGGCATGCGCGAGCTGAGCAATCACATGCTGGCTTGAGGGGGTTGTCCGCAAAAAAAACGCGCCTGCTGGCGCGTTTTTTTTGGGTGGCCGCCGAGCCGCCGACCGTCAGACCGCGACCCAGGCGGGCTCGTGTCCGGTATGCGCGAGAAAGCGCAAGAAGTCGGGCACGGTGATGCACAGCGTCGAGTCGTTGACCATCGGGTGGAAACCGATCAGCTGCGCCGGGTCGATGTCGTTGTCGAGCAAGACTTGAATGCGGCCCTCTGCGTCGTTGGCCAAACCGAAAGGCGTGACGGAGCCTGCCGAGAGCTGCATGAACTCCTGCAAACGCTCTTCGGACGCGAACGACAGCCTGGCCTCGTCAACCTGTGAAGCCAGCGCGGCGAGGTCGGCGGTTTTCAGCTCATCGAGCACCAGCAGGTAGAAACGGTTGCCCTTGCGGTTCTTCAAAAACAGATTTTTGACGCACTGACCAGGGAAGGTGATGCCTTCGCGGTGGTAGTCGGACACCGCGCCGAAGGGCGGGTGCTCGACTTTTTCATAGTGGATGCCCAGCTCGGCGAGCAGGGCGTACAGACCCGCTTCTTGCATATCAGGCCCGTCCCGTGCTGCCGAAACCGCCCTCGCCCCGCTCGGAGGCGGCGAAATCGTCGACGATGTTGAAATCGACCTGCGCGACCGGCACGATGATCAATTGGGCGATGCGTTCCAGGGGCGCCAGGCGGAAGGCCTCGCCGCCGCGGTTCCATACCGAAACGAACAGTTGTCCCTGATAGTCGGAGTCGATCAGGCCGACCAGGTTGCCGAGCACGATGCCGTGTTTGTGACCGAGCCCGGAGCGGGGCAGGATCATGGCGGCAAACCCGGGATCGCCGATGTGAATCGCCATGCCGGTCGGCACCAGATGCGTTTCGCCAGGGTGAATCAGAATATCCTGGTCGATCGCGGCGCGCAGATCCAGGCCGGCGGAACCCGGCGTGGCATACGCCGGCAGGTTGTCCTGCAGGCGCGGATCGAGAATTTTGACGTCGATAACAGGTTTCATGCGGTCCTCGCGCTAATTCGATGGTCGGTTGGCCAGCTTCGTGGCCAGGTGGTCGACGATGGCCTCGGCCACCGCCTGTTTGGGCATGCGGGGCAGCGGATGCGCGCCCTGGTCGTCAAGGATCACCACTTCGTTGTCCGCCGCGCCCATCGCGGTTTGTGCCAGGTTGGCCACCAGCATGGGCAGTTTCTTGTCGCGGCGTTTGTGTTCCGCGTGTTCGAGCAAGTCGCGGCTCTCGGCGGCGAATCCGACACAGAACGGCGCCGCCGGCAGGCTGGCGACGGCGCGCAGGATATCCGGGTTTTCTTCCAGCAGGATCGTCAGCGGGCCTTGGCTCTTTTTATGCTTGTGCTCGGTGCGGTTGGCGACGCGGTAGTCGGCCACCGCCGCAACCGCAATGAACACGTCGCTCGCGCCGACTTCGGTCAGCACCGCTTGCTGCATGTCGTGCGCGCTTTGTACGTCGATACGGGTGACGCCGACCGGCGCCGTCAGAGCGGTCGGGCCGGAGACCAGCGTCACCTCGGCGCCGGCGTCGCGGCAGGCGCGCGCCAGTGCATAGCCCATCTTGCCGGAGCTGATGTTGGTGATGCCGCGCACCGGATCGATGGCCTCGAACGTCGGTCCGGCGGTCAGCAGCACCCGGCGCCCGGTCAGGGTTTTGGGGCGAAAAAAGCCGTCGAGCAGTTCGGCGATGTCTTCGGGTTCCATCATGCGGCCTTCGCCGACTTCGCCGCAGGCTTGCGAGCCGCTGTCCGGGCCGAAAACCGTGACACCGTCGGCGACGAGCGTGGCAATGTTGCGTTGATTGGGCGGATTGAGCCACATCTGCCGGTTCATGGCCGGCGCCACGATCAACGGACAGGTGCGCGCCGCCGCCAGGTTGGTGAGCAAGTCGTCGCATAGGCCATGGGCGAGCTTGGCCAGCGTATGGGCGGTGGCCGGCACGATCAGAAAGACGTCGGCGCGGCGGGAAAGGTCGATGTGCGCCATGCCGTTGGCTGGGCGGTCGTCGCCCTGCGTCGTGTGCACCGGGTTGCCGGACAGCGCCTGGAACGTTTGCGGCGCGACGAAATGCGTCGCGCCCTCGGTCATGACGACTTCGACGTGGTGTCCGGCCTTGATCAACAGCCGGGTCAGCTCGGCCGCCTTGTAGGCGGCGATACCGCCGGTGATGCCGAGGAGGATGCGTTTCGAGGACATTTGCGTGGTGTCTCTGGCGGAATTCATTCAGAAAGTTTAACGGATTTTGTCGTATCCTGCCCGGTGCCTGACGTGGGCGGCGGGGCGCAGAGGGTTGTTTGGCGCCGCTTAGCGCCGAGATGGTATTTTTTTGTGGTTATTTTCTTCCGTGTGGGCAATCATGTATTAACGGTATAAGAATTGCTCCAAGGCAGAAATGGCGCCTTGGCGCCTTCGCCTCCGGATCAACGGGCCCAACCCTTTAGCGATGATGGAAAGTTGTCGATATAAGGGGTATCGGATCATCGGACAATAACGCTTCGGCAGGCGGCATGCCGCCGTACGAGGCGATCACCAAGAAAGGGCGTGCAGGCGGGGGGATGCGTGTGAAGACGGTGCGTATCCGCCGAAGTCCAAGGTTGTTAACTGTCGAGTTCGATTCTTTCACGCATCACAAGGAGGTTGTCATGAACATCCTGCGCTTGCTCAATGAGTCGGAATATATCCAAGTCAACAACCAATTCATCAAGCCGGAGCATCTCTGCGTCTCCGAGGAATATTGCGATGACGATGACGTGGCGCTGTCAGCCCGTGTCGATGGCCAGGAGCTCGTGTTAACCGTCGCGGAGCTGGAAGAGGCGACGCCGCTCGCCGACGGCGGTTTCTGGCTGGAAGGGCTGGGTTACCTGCGCTTCCTGTCGCGTCAAAGCCTGCACTAAGAACCAACATGGCCTTGCGCCGTGCATTGCCTGTGGCGAATGTACGCTACGAGAGATGGGGTAGCGTGCGTTCGCCATGCAACGCACGGCCTTATTGGGGCCGTTTTCTCAGAACACGACGCCGGCGCGCAGGATGATGTTGGCGTAAGGCGTGCATTCCCCTGTGCGCACCATGGCCACGGCCTTGGCCGTAACTTCTTTGAACGCGTCATGGCTGACCGCTTCGAGCGTAGCCGGACCGGTTTTTTGGCGCAGCGTGGCCAATAGCGCCGGATTGCCGTCGCCGAGCTCGCTGGCCACCATCACCGACTCCACCTGCATTTCACTCAGTACCGCGTCGAGCACCGCCAGCATGCCCGGCGTGCCGCGGCAAACCGCCAAATCGATGCGTTGCGGACCGTCGGGTATCGGCAAGCCGGCGTCGCCGATGACGAGCATGTCGCCATGCCCCATCCGGGCGATGACTTCGGATAGTGCGCTGTTCAACAGCGTGCTTTTCTTCATGATCGATTCGTCTCCATTTTGCAAATTTCAGGGTGATCAGCTGGCCAGTTCGCGACGGTAAGGGATCGAGGGTTGGGCGCCGGGCCGCGCCACGCACAACGCGGCGGCACGCATGCCGAGATCGACGGCGTCGTCGATGGTCATGCCCTCCAAGAGCCCGGCGGTCACCCCGCCGATGAAGGTGTCGCCGGCGGCGGTGGTATCCACGACCCGGGTCGGTTTTGCCGGGTAGTGGCGCTGGCCGGCTTGATCGGCGATCAGCGCGCCGTCGGCGCCCAACGTCAGCAGCACGGTGCCGGCGCCGCCGATGAGCAGCCGCCGCGCCGCCGCCATGGCGTCCGCGCGCGTTTCGACCGGCAAACCGGAAATCAGCGCCGCCTCGGTTTCATTGACCACCAGATACTCGACAGCCAGGAGCTCCGCGTCCAGCGGCATGGCCGGCGCGGGGTTGAACAAAATCGGCACGCCGGCCGCGCGCGCGATGGCGAATGCGGTGCGCACGCAGTCGATCGGCACTTCCAATTGGCACAGCAGCAGCGACGCAGAGCGGATCGCCTCCTCGGCGCCGCGCACATCGGCCGGCGTCAGCGCGCCGTTGGCGCCCGGCGCCACCATGATGCGGTTTTGGCCGCTGTCTTCCACCACGATCATGGCGATGCCGCTCGCGCCGGCATCGGTGGTGATATGGCGGCGGTCGACGCCGGCGTCGTCCAGCGTGGCCAACAGCGGCGCGGCGAAGCTATCGTTGCCGAGTTTGCCGATCATGCTGACCGGCGCGCCGAGCCGGGCGCAGGCGACCGCCTGGTTCGCGCCCTTGCCGCCGGGGTGTTGCGCGAAATCGTGACTCAACAATGTTTCCCCGGGGCCGGGGAAACGCGGCGCGCGCAGCACCAGGTCCATGTTCAGGCTGCCGACGACGGCGACGCGCGGCGAGGAATGGCGAGTGGAGGACATTTCATGCTCCCGATGTGGTGCTGGGCGGCGCGGAGGAGCCGCGCACGCGGAGTTCTGGTTGCAGGGCGATCTTGCACGGTTCGGTGCGATCGTGGCGCAGCCGCTCGAGCAACAGTTCGGTTGCGACCTCGCCGATGCGCTGCTTGGGTTGTGCGACGGTCGTGAGCGGCGGGCAGGTGAATGCGGCCAGTTCGATATCGTCGAAGCCGACCACCGAGATGTCGCGCGGCACCGACAGGCCCGCCTGGTGAATGGCGCAGAGCGCGCCGATGGCCATGAGGTCGTTGCAGGCGAAAATCGCTTGCGGCCGGTCGGCGGCGCCCAATAGCCGCTGCGTGACTTCATAGCCGCCTTGGCTGGTGAAATCACCCAGGATCAGCGTGTCGTCGGCGAGCCCGGCTTCGGTCAACGCTTCGCGCCAGCCGGTGATGCGCAACCGGCTTGGCGCCAAATGCTCGGGTCCGGAGATGCAGACGATGCGGCGGTGGCCCAGTTCGATCAGATGCCGGGTCGCCAGGTAGGCGCCCATGCGGTGATCGGTGGTAACGGTATCGCAGTCGAGCGATTGCCACTGCCGGTCGACCAGCACCAGCGGCGCCTTGAGCCGGGCGAGGAGGCCGGGCAAATCGGGGCTGTCGCCGGAGGACATCACGATCAGCCCGTCGACCCTTTTCTCCATCAGTACGCGCAAGTACACGCTTTGCTTGACCGGGTCGTCGTCGGAATTGCACAGCACCACGTTGTAGCCGGCGCTGTAGCAGCGGTCTTCGATGCTGCGGATCAACTCGGCGAAGTAGGGGTTGCTGTTGTTGGGCAGCATGATCCCCAGCGTGCGCGTGACATTGTGACGCAGGCTGCGCGCCACGGCGCTGGGCACATAGGCCAGTTCGCGCATCGCCGTCTCGATGCGCGCGCGCACCTCGGGGCTGACGTGACGCGTTTGATTGAGCACGTGCGAGACGCTGCTCACCGAGACGCCGGCGCGAAGGGCCACCTGCTTCATCGTTGCCATAGTGGGTTATCCCGCTTGTCGAGCCTGTTTGCGACGGTCACGATATTTGTCCAACATGACGGCGGCGATGATCACCAGGCCGGTGATGATGCGCTTGGTGGGGTCCGAGGCGCCGATTTGCGCCATGCCGGCCTCCAATACCGCGATGATCAGCACGCCGAAGAACGTGCTGATGACCGAGCCGCGCCCGCCCATCAGGCTCGTGCCGCCGATCACCACCGCGGCGATCACTTGCAGCTCGATGCCGATGCCGGTATTGGGGTCGGCCGCTTCCAGACGGGAAGTCTGCATCAGGCCTGCGACACTGGACAACAGCCCGATGAGGGTGAATACCGCGATTTTGATCGGGCGCGGGTCGACCCCGGCGAGCCGCATGGCTTCCTCGTTGGTGCCGATGCCGATCATGTAGCGGCCGAACACGCTGCGCGTGAGCACCAGTTGGCCGACAACGATGACCAGAAGCGCGATCACGAACGCGGGCGAAATGCCGCCGATCAGGTTGGAACTCAGCCAATCGACGTCGCTGCCGATGTATTGCGTGCGCGAGTCCGTGACCACGTAGGCGGCGCCGCGGGCGATTTCCAGCATGCCGAGCGAGACGATGAAGGACGGCAGCTGCCATTGCACCGAAACAAAGCCGGTGAACGCGCCGCATACCGCGCCGCATAGCAGGCCCAGCAGCAGAGCCGGCGCCAGGCCCCAGCCCCAACTGAGCATGGCCAGCGAGCACAAGGCGCTCGACAGCGCCATCACGGAGCCGACCGACAGGTCGATGCCGGCGATGATCAGCACATAGGTCATGCCGACCGCCATGACCGTCAGCGCCGGAATATCGTTGGCGATGGTGATGAAGGTATTGGCCGTGAGGAAGTATTCGCTCTTCGCGCCGAAGAACAGCACCATGGCCAATAGCGCCGCCGCGAGGCCCAGATAGGTGCCGACAACGCCGGAATACCAGCGTCGGGAAGGGGTGAGAGTCGTCATGATTATCCTTGTTTCACTTCCTGAGGACGGTTGCTGTAACCGCTAAAGGCCGCCTCGAGCAGGGTCTGTTGATCCCATTGCCCGCGCGCGAAGCTGCCGGCCCAGCGCCCGGCGCTCATCACACCGATGCGGTCGCAGATTTCCATCAATTCGCGCAGGTCGCTGGAGACCACCAACAGTGCCTTGCCGGCATCAGCCATCTGACGCATCTGCGCGTAGATATCGGCGCGGGCGCCGATATCTACGCCGCGCGTCGGTTCGTCCAGCAGCAAAATATCGCAGTCGCGCAACATCCAGCGCGCCAACACCACTTTCTGCTGGTTGCCGCCGGACAGTTCTTGTGTGCTCTGTTCGGCCGAGTTGCAGCGTATGCCGAGCAGTTGCACGTAGTTGTCCGCCGCCGTGCGCTCGCCTGCCAGATTGAGCCAGCCTCTGCGGGCGAAACGGGTCAGACGGGCGAGGGTGGTGTTGAGCGTGATCGACTTGTCCAGCAATAGCCCCTGCGATTTGCGGTCTTCCGGGATCAGGCCGATGCCCTGGCGCACCGCGCTCATCGGCGAAGTGATGCGCGCCGCTTCCGTGCTGCCGCGCAGGAAAATGTTGCCGTGGTCCTTTTGATCGGCGCCAAACAGCAAGCGCAACAGCTCGGTGCGGCCGGAGCCGACCAAGCCGGCGATGCCGTAGATTTCGCCTGGGTGCAGATCGAGGCTGACGTCGCGCACGCGTGTGCCGCGGCCGAGGCCCTCGATGCGCAATGCCGGGGTGCTGGGTGGCAGGGGCGGGCGCACCGCGCTTTCGGCCACGTCGTGGCCGACCATCAGCCGCACGATTTCTTCTTGCGTCAATTCGGTCATCGGCCGGGTGGCGACATGGCGGCCATCGCGCAACACCGTGACACGGTCGGCAATCTGTTCGACCTCGTCCAGCCGGTGGGAGATGTACACAATGCTGACGCCCTCGGCTTTCAGCCGTTCGATCTGACGGAACAGATGCTCGATTTCATGCTTGGTCAGCATGGCGGTCGGTTCATCTAGAATCAAAAGCCGGCACGGGCCGAGCAGCGCGCGCGCGATCTCCACCATCTGCTGGTGGCCGATGCCGAGCTCGCCGACCAATTGGCGCGGGTCGATGCGGTCGAGGCCGATCGCCTTCATGTGCGCAGCCGCCTCGTCAAACAGCGTCTGGCGGCGGATGAAGCCGCCACGCTGGGGCAGGTGGCCGAGAAACAGATTTTCCGCCACGGTCAAGGTCGGCACGAGACTCAGCTCCTGCATGACCATGCGGATGCCGAGCGCTTCGGCTTCGCTGCGCGAGGCTGGGCGGTAAGGTTGGTCCAGGAGCTGCATCTCGCCCTGGGTAGGCGGGATCAGTCCGGCGACGATTTTGGATAGGGTACTTTTGCCCGCGCCGTTTTCGCCGGTGAGCGCCAAGGTCTCGCCGGGAACGAGCGCCAGGTCGATGTCGGCCAGCACGGGCGTGGCGTAGGTCTTGCCGATGCCGCGCAAACGCAGGATCGGAGCGTGGTCGGGCATAGCGCGTCTCCATGTGACCGCCGGCCGCGTTGGCGGCCGGCGGTAGCGCATTGAACGCTTAACGCGTCACCAGCGTGATCGGGGTTTCATAGACGGCCGGCAGCGCGCTTTGCGGCGTCTTGTTCTTCAGAGCCTTCAGCGCGAGCTCAATGCCGAATACGGCTTGCTTGGCTGCGTATTGGTCGACGGTGCCGAGCACGCGACCGTCAGCCAGCATCGGCTTGATGGCGGCGATGTTGTCGTAGCCGACGACCTTGACCTTGCCGGCCATGCCCGCGGTCTTGATGGCGGCGACGGCGCCCAGCGCCATGTTGTCATTGCCGCACAACAGTGCCTTCATGTCCGGATGTTCACGCAGCATGGCGGAAGCCACCGTGTTGCCCTTGTCGATTTCCCAGTCGCCGGATTGCACGCCGACCACGGTCGCGCCCTTGGCTTTCATCGCATCTTGGAAGCCGGCGGTACGCTGTTGCGCGTTGGTGGTGGTGGAAACGCCTTCCAGAATGCCGACCTTGTCACCGGCCTTCAGCTGCTTGGCCAGGTAATCGCCGACCAGGCGGGCGCCCTTGCGGTTGTCCGGGCCGACGAACGGCACGTTCAAGCCTTTGCTCTTCAGCGTGGCGGGGTCGAGGCGGTTATCGATGTTGACCACCAGGATGCCGGCGTCGACGGCTTTCTTGACCACCGGCACCAGCGCCTTGGAATCGGCCGGGGCGAGCACGATCGCATTGGCGTGCTCGACGATCATCTGCTCTACGATGCGGATTTGGTTGGCGGTATCGGTTTCATCCTTGATGCCGTTGGCGACCAGCGTGTATTGGCTGGCGTGCTGTTTCTGATGGGCCTTGGCGCCATCTTCCATCGTGCGGAAGAATTCATTGGCCAGCGACTTCATCACCAGTGCTACCTTGGGTTGCTCCGCGGCGGCGGCGAATTGCATCGGAATAGCCGCCATGACCAGCGTCAGGGTCAGGGACTTGAAGAGACGACCGGGTTTCATCGTTTTTATCTCCGTTAACGAGGTTGAAGTGCGCTATGTTGCGTTGCGAAAACGATTGCGCAATCGTTTGCGGTATTTTTTGACGCTACCCGCGATCTGTCAAATTTTTATTACCCATTATTTCTCTTTATATGAATCTAATGACAATCGTGTTGTGTATGTCATGAAAATAGGGGTGTCCGCCGCTGTCGGCAATGAACAAAAGTGGATGATTTGTCATCGAAATTAAGTAAAGTGCCGCAAATACAATTAGTATTGATGAATTATTTTTCCATGAATATCCGCGCGAATCGCGCTGGGAACCGACATGATGCGATGGCGTGTGGGGATGCTGATGGGGTGTTGGGCCGTGGCGTTGGGCCTTGCCGCTTGCTCCGATGGCGAGCGCGGCGCAACGCCCGCTCGCGCCGCCGCCAGCAATGCGCCGGTGCCCGTGATCGGGCTCGCGTTGTCCAATGCCAGCAACCCGTTCTTCAAGGCGCTGCGGCAAGGCGCCGAGGATGGTGCGCGTGAAAGCGGCCTACAATTGGTCGTGGTCGATGCGGGTGACGACACGGCCACGCAACAGGCGGAAATCAAGACGCTGATTGCGCACAAGGTGCGCGTGCTGCTGGTCAATCCGACCGACTCGCAACAGATCGCAAACAGCGTGGTGGCTGCCAACCGCGCCGGCATCCCGGTCGTTACGCTCGACCGCGCGGTCAGCGCCGGCAATGTGGTGGCGCATATCGCCTCGGATAATATGGCTGGCGGTCGCATGGCCGGCGAATACATCAAGAACCGCCTGGGCGGCAAGGGGCGCGTGGTCGAGCTTTTGGGCGTGCCGGGCGCTTCCTCGTCGATCGAGCGCGACCAGGGATTTTCCCTAGTGCTGCGCGAGGCCAAGGGGCTGCGCCTCGTCGCTCGCGACGAGGCCGATTTCGATCGCGCCAAGGCGGCGGCGCGCATGGCCAAGATTATTGCCGTGGAGGGTAAGATCGACGCGGTGTTCGCCTTGAACGACGAGATGGCGCTCGGCGCGGTAGAAGCGCTGCGCGCCGCTGGCCAGACACGGACGCTGGTGGTGGGGTTCGACGCCACGGCCGCGGCGCTCGCCGCGGTGCGCGGCGGGGCGATGGCGGCCACCATCGCGCAGCGGCCGGACTTGATCGGCCGTCAGGGCGTGCATATCGCCCGGCAAATCCTGGATCGCGCGCCGGTGGAAAGCTATGTGCCGATTCCATTGGAATTGGTGAAGATTTGATATGATGATGACTTGATTTGGCGCAAACCCTGGCAAATTACCTTCTTGTTACAGTGTTTCGGTGATTTTTAAAAAAACACTGAAGGGGATTGTGCCCATGGGGTCGTTTAAGATTGGGATTATCGGTGCGGGCGAGACCGGTACGCCGCTGTTGAAGCAGTTGTTGGATGCGCCGTTCGTCGAGGTGGTCGGCGTGGCCGACCTGAATACCGAGACCGCCGGCATGCAGCTGGCCAAGTCGCATGGCGTGCTGGTCACGCATAACGGATTGGATATTGCCGAATTGGGGCCGCGGGTCGACATCATCATCGACATGACCGGGTCGCCCAAGGTGCGCGAGGATCTGCGCCGCTTCATGCAGTTTTCCGGCAATAAGCACACGGTCATCGTGCACGAGCGCGTGGCGTTGTTGATGCTGTCGCTGTGCATGGGGCAAATGGTGGCGCCGATTCACGGCGAGCAAGCGTATTAAGCATCAAGCGGCGGGTATTCTGCCGGCCGTCAGTAATGAGGATACCGGGAAGCCAGGCTTCCCGGTTTTTTTACGCCAGGCCCGGTCCCGTGCGTCGCTTGGCGAACGCGCGCTACGGTTGTTTGCCTTGGCGCCTTGCCGGCTCGCCGTCCTTGAACAGCACGAACTCCCCCGGCGAGAGCGGTGTCCAGGTTTCATTGTCGGTCAGCGGCTGCGTGGCGATGACCGCCACCCGGTCGTTGGGGGTGGTGACCTGAGCGAAGTCCACGGTCACGTCGTCGTCGACCAGGTGCGCCTTGTTGAACGGCGACTGACGCAAAATGTAGTGCAGATTGG
This sequence comes from Paludibacterium sp., assembly GCF_019232825.1. Taxonomy (GTDB): domain Bacteria; phylum Pseudomonadota; class Gammaproteobacteria; order Burkholderiales; family Chromobacteriaceae; genus Paludibacterium. The sequence goes on from NZ_JAFAND010000030.1 coordinate 11,155, forward strand.
TCGAGCAGTGCGCCGCCAAAAAAGCGCCGTTGGACAGCATGAAGTTGAATACCCCGTGAGCGGCGATGTCGGCGGCCAGCGCCGCCAGCGCATCGAACAATTCCGCCTCGCTGGGCGGCGCATCCCAGCGTTGGCGCAGCGCCTCCAGTATGGCGCAAAAGGCGCGTTCCGAGTCGGTGCAGCCGACCGGGCGGTAGTATTGGCCGGGCGCGGGCTGGTAGTCCTTCAAGTCGCCGTTGTGGGCGAAGATCCAGTACCGTCCCCAAAGTTCGCGCATGAACGGGTGGGCATTGGCCAGCTTGACCTCGCCCTGGGTCGCTTTGCGGATATGGGCGATGATATTGGTCGACTTGAGCGGGTAATCGCGCACGAGCCGCGCCAGCGGCGAATCCACCGAGGAGCGGTCGTCGATGAACAGCCGGCAGCCGCATCCTTCGAAGAAGGCGATGCCCCAGCCGTCGGCATGATGGTCGGTCAGGCCGCCGCGGCGGTGGAACCCTTCGAACGAGAACACGATGTCGGTGGGGGTATTGCAATTCATGCCCAGCAGCTGGCACATGGCGATGGTCCTGTGTTAAAACGCGCGACAATGATTCATTCTTTCATGGAATGCCATGTACATTCCAGATGCAATATGTATCGTTTAGCACTAAGCATAAGCCTACCTCTGCTTGAGAATCGTTTGAATCACCCCCACTTTCTTTCTTTGCCTATGACGGATTCCAACCATGACAACCATCGTGGTGGTAAAAAAACACGATCAGATCGCCATCGCCGCCGACAGCCAGACGACGTTCGGCGATGACCATAAGCTGCTGGCGGCCTATGATTGCTATCACAACAAGATTTTCCAGCGCGACGGCAGCTTCTTCGCGATTTCCGGCTCGGCGGCGCACGACTTGGTATTGCAGTCGGCGCTCGATAGCCTGAAGAAGAAAGATTTCACTAGCCGCGCCGGCTTGTTCGACACCTTCCGCAAGCTGCATCCGAAGCTCAAGGATCAATTTTTCCTGCGCCCGGAAGAAGATGAGGAAGACCCCTACGAGTCCAGTCAGATGATGGTGCTGGTGGCCAACCGGCACGGCATCTTCGGGGTCTATCCGATGCGCGAGGTGTACGAGTTCGCCCGCTTCTGGGCCATCGGCTCCGGCCGCAAGTTCGCCATGGGCGCGATGCAGGTCGCCTATGACCAGGATCTCGACGCCCGGGCCATTGCCGAAATGGGGGTGCGCGCCGGTTGCGAATTCGATGTCAATTCGTCCATGCCGATGACGGTTTACACGCTGGACAGTATCAAGGATCAAAAAACGCATGAGCCAGACTGATAGCTTGCAACGCTTCCTATTCGACGAGGCGCCGGTGCGCGGCGCCTTGGTGTCGCTGGAGGATACTTGGCGGCACGTGTTGTCGCGCCACACCTATCCGGCGCCGGTGCGCCAACTGTTGGGCGAGATGATGGCGGCGGCCGCGTTGTTGGGCGCCAACCTTAAATTCGACGGCACGCTGGTGTTGCAGATGCACGGTACCGGTGTTCTGCGCTTGGCCGTGGTCGAGTACACGCACGAGCGCACGCTGCGCGCCACGGCCAAGTGGGATGGCGCCGTGCCGCAAAACGCGCCGCTACCGGCGCTGTTGGGCAGCGGCGGCCGCTTTGTGCTGACGTTGGAGCCCAAGGTCGACAAGTCGCAGACGTGGCAGGGTATCGTGGCGCTGGAGGGCGACACCGTCGGCGCCATGCTGGAAAACTATATGCTGCGTTCCGAGCAATTGGATACCCGGCTGATTCTGGCCGCCGACGAAAGCCGCGCCGGCGGCTTGCTGCTGCAGCGCCTGCCGGATGGCCACGGCGACCCCGACGGCTGGCCGCGCGCGCGTTCGCTGGCCGATACGCTCAAGGCCGAAGAGCTGCTGACCTTGGCGCCGCTCGATATCCTGCATCGCCTCTATCACGAGGAAACCGTGCGCGTTTTCGACGAAGAGCACCTGGCTTTCGCCTGCACCTGCAGCCGTGAGCGCGTCGCCGACATGTTGAAGATGGTGGGCGCGCTGGAGGCGGCGTCGATTCTGCAGGAGCAGGGAAGTGTGGAAATCGGCTGCGATTTCTGCAATCAGCGCTATGTCTTCGATGAAGACGAAGTCGATGAAATCTTCCAAATGCACGTGTTGGACGCCGCGCGCGAGGCGCGTCACTGATCGTCGAACAGCGGCCGCGCCACCTGGGCGATACGGCCGCTGTCGCACAGCGCCAGGAACGCATCGCCCAGGCGCTGGCTCTCCGCCGCGGCGCGGCGCCATAGGCGCTGGCGCTCGGCATCCTGCCCGGCAAAACGTTTGAAATCCCCCCGATCCGGCAGCTTGCCCTGAGGCAGACTGGCCAGGTAGCGCCGCGAGGGCGCGATCACGATGGTGTTGGCCTGCCTCGCCGCGTCGGCATGGCGCCAGGGCAGGAACTTGTCGAACCAGCCGGGCACGATGCGATCGGTGAAGTGCGGGAACAGGGCGAGTCCGGGGGCGGCGGCGAAAGGGAGGTCGAGGTGGTAATCGGCCAGCCCGCCGTCACGCAGTAGCGTGCCGGGCAATGTGTCGCTGCGGATGCCCTCGATCACGCCGGGGATGGCGGCGGTGGCCATCAGCAGGTCGCGCACATTGGCGTCGTTCAACACGGTCAGGCGGGTGGGCAGGTCGTCGTCAGGCAAATAGCAGAGGCTGCTGTTCGCGTCGTGGCAGACGACGCGGGTAAAGCTATAGCGCAAGAGCGACCGCGCCAATAGGTTGCTGGCCGCGGCCAGCGCCAAGCCCGCCAGCAACGGTCCACGCCGGTCTTGGTTGAGCGCGCCGCGCGATGCCACCACCAGCAGGCTCAGGCGGTGATGCGGATGGTTCAACGCACGGTGCAGATCGTCGTCGCTCAGTAGCGTATCGAGCATGTCGCGCGTTTGGCGCGTGATGTCGCTGACCTTGGCGCTGGGGTAGGTGGTGTCGGTGTAGTGCTCGGCCAAGCGGGCGAGGCGGGCCGGCGCATCCGTCTGCAGCGCACACGCCAGGCGCCAGGCACCGATCGAGGCGCCGATGAATTCGCGCTGCCGCGGCGCGGCTTCCAACCAGGGAAAGACGGCCTGATCCAGCCCAACGAGTCCGATCGCTTTGGGGCCGCCCGCTGCGCCGGGGATCACGGCCACCTGTTCGGCGCAGAGCCCCTCGCGACGTAGATGCGCCAAGGCTTGTGCTCCGGCGCGTATCGTCACAACTTCTTCGTCATTCTGTATTGTCATTTTTAGTTCAGACCCAATATCTGAGTAGTTAACCAGTGTATAAAGAAATCCACCGGCCTGAAAATGCGTCGGTGGCAAAAGGAGTCTTTACATGATTGCTGCCCAGACCCTGAAGGCTTATCTCAGGGAGCAGTCGCTCGAATTGGAACTTGATAGCGTACAGGTGGCGGCGTTGACGCTGGCCGCCGTGCTGGCGGCGCAAAAACCCGAGACGGCGCGCGACGTGTTCCGTTTTCCTGTGCCGCGCCTGGGCGAAAACGGCGCGTGCTCGCTCTTCGACGAGCTGGACGATGCGCCGTATGACTTGAGCGCCTGGTTTGGCGGCGAGACCGACGAGGCGCGCGGCGCGTTGATCGATCTGGCGGCGCTGATCGACTCGACCAATCGTCAGGTCGGCGCCGACTGGCTGGGCATTTATGTCGTGCGTGGCGAGGGCGAGGCTTCGCGGCTGGTGAAGCTGTCCTATCACGGCCGGCCGAGCCGGGCGGAATTTCCCCTGACCGCCGACTTTGCCGAAGTCAGCAACAACAGCCGCGTGGGCCTGAGCGGCTGGGGTGTGATCATCGATGACGTGGCCGAGTGGTGCGCGCTTGGCGGCGGCTATTACCAATGCGATCCGACGGTGACGAGCGAGGTGTGCCTGCCGGTGCTGGACGCGGAGGGGCGCGTGCTCGGCATTATCGACGCCGAGTCGAGTCAGCGCGGCTTTTTTACGCCGGAGCGCCAGGCGTGGCTGGCCGCGTTGGCCGTTGTGCTGGCCGAACCCTTGGCGGCGTTGCCGTTTGTTGAGCCGGAGTAAATAATCCATTCCCGGCCGCGGACTGTTTCTTGCCGGGAGCTTGCGCGTACGCTGTGCGCCACAAGAGATAAGTGGGAGTTTTCATGTCACAAGAAGTCGGGAGCGCCGTCGTACAGTTGGTGGCGTCCTGTCAGTTGCCGACCCAGTGGGGGGTGTTTACCCTGCATGGTTTTGCCGGCGACGGCAACAAAGAACATGTCATGCTGACAATGGGCTCGTTCAACGACGATGAGCCGGTGTTGATTCGCCTGCATTCCGAATGCCTGACCGGCGATGCGCTGTTTTCGTTGAAGTGCGATTGCGGTTTTCAGCTGGAAGCGGCTCTGGCAGCCATCGCCGAGGCCGGGCGCGGCGCCTTGCTGTATTTGCGCCAGGAAGGGCGCGGCATCGGGTTGATCAATAAGATTCGCGCCTACAAGCTGCAGGATCAAGGCGCCGATACCGTCGAAGCCAACGAGCAGCTGGGCTTTCCGGCGGATATGCGCGATTTTGGCCTGGTGCGCGATATGTTGTCGGCGGTGGGAATCCGTCGCGTGCGGGTGATGACCAATAATCCGCAAAAGATCGAAACGCTGGCCGCGTTGGGGGTCGAGGTGGTGGAGCGGGTGCCGCTGTTGGTGGGACAGAATCCGCACAACGACCGTTATATGAAGACCAAGGCCGACAAGATGGGGCACCTGCTGCCCTGATGTCGCAAAGAATCGCCGCGAGGCGATTTTTTTTGCCTGTTTGTGAGGCATGGAATGTAAAAAGGCCGATTCATCGAATCGGCCTTTTTGAATGGTTGGTGGAGATAAGCGGGATCGAACCGCTGACCTCTTGCATGCCATGCAAGCGCTCTCCCAGCTGAGCTATACCCCCACACGAGGTTCGGCGGCGTGTTGCTGTTGCCGTCCGAGAAGCGAACTATACCGATGCGACAAAATTGCGTCAAGCTTTTTGTCGGAAAATACGCCGGCGGCGGGGGCCGCCGGCGCGGTTCTTACTGTGCCGGCGTGATCAGCAACTGGCCGTCACGCGCCGGGAGACGCTTGCCGGGCTTGTGGTCCATGCGCACCGTGCCGGTCTTGCCATCCAACGAGTAGCGTACCTGATAGCCGACGACCTTCTTGGCCGTGGTCGGCACCTCCATGCAACGGTTTTCCGTATCGGCATAGGTGTCCGAGCGTTGCATCTTGTCTTGCACTTGGTTGCCGGCGTAACCGCCCGCCACCGCGCCGACCACGGTCGCCACCGTCTTGCCGTTGCCGCCGCCTACCTGATTGCCCAGCAGGCCGCCGACCACGCCGCCAAGCAAGGTGCCGGTAACGCGATGTTGATCCTGCACCGGCGCTTGGCGCACCACTTGTTCCTGGTGACACTCGGTCTTGGTGGTTTGCACGGTGTCATAGATCGGCTTGGCGCCGAGCACCTTGGCGTAATTGGCGTGTTGCGGCGCCGGCGGGGCGGGGGGCGTTGCGGCCACTGGCGGCGGTACCGCGGCGGCCACGGGTTGCGGCGCGGGGGCGGGGGCGGTTTGCGGCACAGAGGCCGCCTGCGTCACGACGACCGCCGCCGGTTGCGATGCCGCGGTCTGCGGCGGCATCGCCTTGTGCGTCAACGCCTGATAACCGGCCACGCCGGCCGCGCCCAATACGATGCCGCCGCCGAGCAGGCTCGCAATCAATACCGATTGTTTCATGATTTATCTCCCTTAAAGCCTGTTCATAGGCGTTCTCTTCCATCTGACCATGACGGCGGCGTTCGGTTTCATGATAGATGTAATGAGAAGTAAGCAAGCGTGACAATGTGTACACGACGGGCGTCGCCCGCCAATGAACATCCCCGCCAGCGGCGGGGATGTTCAGGATGGATCTGCCGGACGCTTAAGCACTGGCGATCATATTGGACAGTGACGAACTCGTCTGCTCCATCTTCGCCAGCGACGAGTTCAGGTTGGTGTATAGCGACGTGTAGTTCGACTGAATGGTGGTGAGCTGGTTTTGCTCTTGGCTGATCTGGTTCTTCAGGTCCGATACCGACTTGTTGAGCGTGTTCGTCTTGGTGGTGATCAGGCCTTGCGGTCCCAGTAGGCTGTTGATTTCTGTGTTGAAGCGCTGGGCGAAACCGTCGTTGTTGCTATTGCCGAAGACGTTGGCCACCGCCGACGCGTTGTTGGAGATCGCGTTGTTCAGCGCCGTGGTGTCCAGCGACAGCGTGCCGTCCTTCTGGATGCTGACGCCGACTTGCGCCAAATAGGCGACCTGCGTGGTGCCGTTGGCGCCGGAGATCGGCGTTTGCAAAATGCTATCCATGGTGTTTTGCAGCTGAACGATGTTGAAGTCGCCCTGTAGGTCGCCGTTATACAAACTGGTGGCGTCGCTTTGCAGCTTGTTGTAGGCGGTGACGAAACTCTGCACCTGGGTTTGGATGGCGGTGTTGTCGCGCGACACGTTCAGCACGGTCGTGCCAGCCTGGGTCAGGTTCATGCTGACACCCAGAATGCCGGTGGTCACCGTGTTGCTGCTACTGGTCATGGTCAGGCCGTTGACCGTCAGGCTCGCGTTCTGTGCTTGCGCGGTCAAGCGGGAGTCGGTGATCTGGCCGCTGCCGTTGACCGCGCTGCTGGCATTGAAGCCGAGGAACGACAGCGACGACTGGCCGGAAGCCGTCGCGGTGCTGAAGCTGTTGCCCCCGCCGACGGTATTGCCGGTCAACACCAGGCGATAAGGGGTCGAGCTCGAGTCGGCGGTGACGACGCTGGCCGACACGCCGATGCCGGCGTTGTTGATGGACGCGGCAATCTGGTCCAGCGAGGCGTTGGCCGGGATGCTGACCGAGGAGGTGGAGCCGCTGCCGAAAGTGAAGTTCAACGTGTCGGCGGTATTGCCGAGGCTGGCGGTTTCGCTGGCTTGGCCGGTATAGGCCAGGTTCTGCGCGGTGGCCAGGTTGTTGACCGTGATGTTGTAGGCACCGGCATTGGCGGTATTGCTGGCGGTGGCCGACATGATGCTGGTGTTGCTGCTGGTGGCTTTGAGCGTGTTGATGAACGTGCCGGAGGACAGCGTGGTCAACGTGCTCTGCAGCCCGGTCAGGTCGGAACTGATCGTGCCGTAATCGGAAATTTGGCTATTGTCGGTCTGCAACTGCGAGTTCAGCGCGTTCAGCGGCTGATCCGCCACAGTCATCAGTTGCGACACCAGGCCCTGCACATCCAACGGACCGGTGGAGGAGGTGATGGAGGGGGTGGTCATAAAAGATACTCCTCAAATCTGACGGCGGGCGCGCCCGCGATTTTTCTCTTTATCGGCCAGATCGCGCCATGGCTTGAGACTGTTTCACCCGGATGTTAGGGGGATCGCCGTACTGCCGGGCGTTAAGTCTGTTAAGGAATGTATATAATGTGACGGACTGTGACGGTATGCCAAGAAAGGGTGACAGGGACGTGTCGGCGGCATGAAAAACGGCCGGATGACGATCATCCGGCCATGGCGTCGTCTTCTCTGGGTGAGCGTTCGACGGGCTCGCGCCGGGTCAACAGCACATCGTCGGCGCCGGCGTACACCTTGCGGTAGCGTAGATAGCCGCCGCCGAGCCACATCGGCTCGAAACCGTCGGGATCGAAGTTCGGCAGCGTGCCGTGCTCTCGATATTCTTTGGCCCAGGCTTTTTCTGCGTCGGTCATTCTCAGGCCACCGGCAGCCGCGCGGGACAGTTGCTCCAGTTTTTTGCGGGCGTCGCTGACGTCGTCGCCGAATGGGCGGAAGCCGGCAAACGCGTCGTGCACGTACTTTTGGAAAAACGTATTGGCTCGCGGCAGGTAGTATTCGCTCGTGACGATGGCTGCTGCATTCTGTTGTTTCGCCACGGGTTCCATCAGTGGCAGCAATTCACGCCAATGACGCGTGTAGGACGGGTCGAACGTCGGGATGGCATAGCGCGGGGCGTTGCGGCGACTTTCCCAGGAATACCGCGGCGTGGCGCCGTCGTCGCGAAACGAATACCACTTGTAGTAAATCTGGACGTGTTCCTTGAAGCGTCGATGGGCTGCGCTCAACGCCTTGAGCTCGGTCTCCTTGGCCTCGGGCCATAGCGCCGCCATGGCCTCCGGGCCTTGCCGGTCGAGGATGCCGAGCCGCCAGGCCAGATAGGGCCAGTATTGGGTCTTCAGCAGTGCCTTGAAGTCCGACGGCGGGGAGGGGAAGAGCGCCAGGTAGGCGTTGAAATCGGCAATCAGCGCCGGGGCGATGAGATAACGGTCTTGCAATTCCTTTTTCATCAATTCCGGCTTGAGCGGTACGCCAGCCAGCCGCGCTTTGCGGTACATATCGGCCAGCGGGATGCGCGATAGCATGTCAGCTCCCAACGGATCTTGTCCGCGTCCTTGCTCGCATGGCAGGTAGCCGCCGCCGACGTCCGAGTGCGCGCCGGGATACAGCACCTCCTCGGCGCTGCTGGCGCCGCCGATCTGGGTGCTGTCGAGCGGAAACGAGCGGCGGATCTCATGCGCCGCGACCATGTGCACGCACTGTTGGATCGCGGGCGCGATGCGCAGCCCCTGTTCGGCGTCGGCCCAGGCGCCGTGGCCATCGAACAGCACCGTGGACGAGGCCAGGCCGATCGACGCCACGGTGTCGAATAGGCCGAGAAACTCGAACGTGACCGGAAAGCCGCCCAGCGTATGGCTGGCCAGGTTGGCGAAGCCCTTCTCGCGGCACAATTCGGCGTCGAGCTGACACAGCAGTAACAGCCAGTTGGCGAACACCCGCGCTTCGGCGGCGCCGCGCGAGAAACCGAAGCAGGAGACGTAGATATGATCGACGATGGTCTGGCTGGCATTGGCCGGCTTGACCCCATCTTTTTTCATGAAAGGACCGATGCGGTCATGCAGGCGCCGCAACAAGCCGCGCAACGTATCGCAGGCCGCTGACAAGGGATCGTCCCGCCGTAGCGGCGACGGACCGCGTTGCCAACTGGGTTTGGTCAACATCGGCCAATCGAGGGCGATGGCCTTGTCGAGCG
>NZ_JAFAND010000134.1 GCF_019232825.1 Paludibacterium sp.
AACGATGGCATGGAGTTAGAGACTTCATGTAGCAAAGATCGACGCGCGCCATGGTCGACAATCGACGTCAGAAAGGTCTTTTAATCGCCGCGAAAAAAGGACAAAGCCCCAACTTCGATGAAGTAAGGGGCTTTATCAACAGCCTCAAAACAAAACGGCCCGAACAGGGCCGTTTTGTTTGCTATCTTTAAGAACACATTTTATATCCATCTGGCATGAGGCGCGTATGATCCACGACCCACCCTCCGACTACCGTCATACCATGACCGCATTGTTTCATGCCTACCGGGCGTTGACCGCAAAGCCAGACGCCATTCTCGCCCGGCGCGGCCTGGCGCGCGTCCATCACCGCATCCTGTTCTTTGTCGCTTGTCAGCGCGGACTGAGTGTCAAGGAATTGCTCGCCGCGCTCGGCGTCACCAAACAGGCAGTGCACCAGCCCATCCGCCAACTCGTCGGCATGGGACTGATCGAGAGCCACCTCGACCCCAAGGACAAGCGGGTCAAGCGCCTACAGTTGACGCCGGCCGGCACCCAACTGGAAGCGGAACTTCACGGCGAACAGGTCATGCTGTTGGATCGGGCATTTCACCTGGCGGGGCGAGACGCCGTGCGCGGCTGGGCCACGGTGTGCGAAACCCTCGCCGACGCGGACACTCATTCGATGCGTTCGTAACGCACCTCGAGAATGTCGATTTCCTCTTCCCCGTCCGGACCACGAAACAATACCGTGTCGCCCTCGCGGGCCTTGAGCAGGCAACGGGCAATCGGTGAAATCCAGCTGATGTGGTTCTTCGACAGATCGGTTTCATCCACGCCGACAATGCGCAGCAACTGCTCCTGGCCGTCGCCGCGCTGAATCAGCACCGTGGCGGCAAAGAACACCTGGTCGGTCGCCGGGCGGATTTCCGGGTCGACCACTTCGGCAATCTCCAAACGCTTGGTCAAAAAACGGATGCGGCGGTCGATTTCGCGCAGCCGCCGCTTGCCATAGATATAGTCACCGTTTTCCGAACGGTCGCCGTTGCTGGCGGCCCAATTGACCACCTGCACCATTTCCGGCCGCTCGCGATGCACCAGGTGATACAGCTCTTCCTTCAAGCGGCGCCAGCCACCCGGCGTCAGGTAATTTTTACTGCTGGCGGGCAGGCGCTGTTCGGCGGGCAGATCGTCGTCAGCGTCGCCGTCCTGCTCTTTGGTGAATGCCTTGTTCATCCTGCCCCCATCCTTAGCCGTCACTCAGCGATGCGGCTTGGCGCCCGTCATGGTCAGGTGCGCCCATTTCATCACCGCGGCCACCTCGACTTCGTTAAGCTCGTAGAACTGCCCGCGCTTCAAGCGCGGCGGCAGGCCGATCTGACCGAAACGCACCCGCATCAAGCGGCTGACCTGCAGGCCGAAGTGCTCGAACATGCGACGCACTTCACGATTGCGGCCTTCCTTGAGGATCACGCGATACCAATGGTTGGCGCCCTCGCCGCCTTGATCGATGATGCGCTCGAAACGCGCGGGGCCATCCTCCAGCTCGATGTCCCGGCACATTTCGCGCCGTTGCTCATCGGACAGCTCGCCCAACACGCGCACGGCGTACTCGCGCTCCACCTCGAAACTCGGGTGCATCATGTTGTTGGCCAATTCGCCGCTGGTGGTAATGATCAACAGGCCGCTGGTATTGATGTCCAGACGGCCTACCGCCACCCAGCGGCTGCTTTTGGCCTGCGGCAGGCGGTCGAACACCGTGACGCGGCCTTGCGGGTCGTCGCGCGAAACGATCTCGCCTTCCTGCTTGTGATACAGAATCACCCGCGGCAACCGATCCGCCCACTTGAGTTTGATCTGGCTGCCCTTGACCGTGACACGGTCGTGCGGGCCTACTTTATCGCCCAGCGTGGCCTTTTGGCCATTGACGAGCACGAGGCCGGCCTCGATCCACTCTTCCATCTCGCGCCGCGAGCCCACGCCCGATTGCGCCAACGCCTTCTGCAGCCGGACCGGTTCGATGCGGTCGCTATCCACACGGGTTTCGCGCAGCTTGCGCACGCGCTCCTGCATCTTCTGCCCCGGCTCGCGCAGCACCAGTTTCTTGGCGCGGCTGACTTTGGGCGATGCGGCGCGTTCCTCGCGCGGCATGCGCGCCTCCTCGCGCTCGATCGGCGAGCGCGAATCGCGGCGCGTATCGCGCGGCTTCGGCGCCCTACCGGCCGGCGCGGTGGCCGTACCTGGTTTTTTGCCGAACGGCGCTTGTTTGCCCGTCGATGCGGCGGCCGTACCCGGCTTTTTGCCGAACGGCGCTTGTTTGCCCGCCGATGCGGCGGCCGTATCCGGCTTTTTGCCCAACGGCGCCTGTTTGCCCGTGCCAGGCGGCAATTGCGCAGGTTTGGATTTGATGAATGTTGAGCCTTTCGGCGTGCCGCCGGCAGCCGGGTTGCGCGGCTGGCTCGTTTCGCGGCCTTTGACACGCGCCACCGGTTGGCGGGCGTGTTGGCGTTGTCCTTTAGACATGTCGATTCCTGTTCTTTCCGGAGCGTGTCCCCACGCCCATAGCCCCTCAGTCGTCGAGAGGCGAGTCGTCCGGCTCGTCGGCCGGCACGCTGTCTGGCACCACCAAGGCGCCCAACTCGGCCAAGGGCGGCAGGTCGCGCAAAGAGAGCAATCCCAGATCATCCAGGAATTTGCGCGTGGTGGCGTAGAGCCCCGGCCGGCCCGGCACTTCCTTGTGCCCGATCACTTCGATCCAGGCACGTTCCAACAAGGTCTGCATCACCCCTGTCGATACCGATACGCCGCGGATCGACTCGATGTCGCCGCGCGTAACAGGTTGCTTATAGGCGATGATCGCCAAGGTTTCCATGACCGCGCGCGCATAGCGCGGCGGCTTCTCCGGGCTGAGCCGCGACAGATAAGGCGTGAGCTCAGTGCGAGCGCGAAAGCGCCAGCCGGAAGACAAACGCACGAGCTCAACCCCGCGTCCGAGCCAATCGCGCTGGATATCCTCCAACGCGTCGTTGATCTCGGTCGCGGCCACCTCCTCGGCGAACAGCTTCTTCAGCTGGCCGACCGACAATGGCTCGGTCGCCGTCAGCAAGGCGGTTTCAAGAACAGTCTTGAAATGGATCGGGTCACCCGTCATGGAGATGCGTCATGTGCAAAAAATGCGGGAAGGTGCGGATTTTACATGAAAATTCCGTCACATGGCGAGCAGGTTACAGACCCTATCGCCAGGATTCCTGCGCCGTCTCCGCGCCACGCACGTAAATCGGCATGTAGGCGGCCTCCTGGCTGACGCGCAGCAAGCCCTCCTTGACCAATTCCAGAATGGCGATGAAATTGACCACCAGATACGACACGCCCCGATCGATATCGAAGAGCGCCTCGAACGCCACATAATCGCGACCGTCGACCTGGCGTAAAATCCAGCTCATCTGTTCGCGCACCGACAGCTCGTCGGTGGTGACCTGATGATGACGGTTACGCGCCGCACGCGACAGGATGGCAAGCCATGCCGCACGCAAATCCGCCGGCAACACCTCCGGCAGCCGCGCTTCGGCCGTTTGTTCGATCAACACGGCAAGCCAGGCGAAATCACGCTCAGCCTGTGGCAACCGATCGAGCGCGAGACCGGCCAGCTTCATCTGCTCGTACTCCAACAGCCGGCGCGCGAGCTCGGCGCGCGGATCCTCCGCGTCGCTCTCGTCCTCGCGCGGGGGGCGCGGCAACAGCAAACGCGATTTGATCTCGATGAGCAGCGCGGCCATCAACAGATATTCCGCCGCCAATTCCAGCCGCTCCTGCTGCATGGCGTCGATGTACGCCATGTATTGCGCGGTGATCGGCGCCATCGGGATATCCAGCACGTTCAGATTCTGTTTGCGGATCAGATACAGCAGCAGATCGAGCGGCCCCTCGAAGCTTTCCAGAATCACCTTGAGCGCGTCGGGGGGAATGAACAGATCTTGCGGCAATGTCAGCACCGGTTCGCCAAACACGTGCGCCACCGGCACCCCGTCTGGCAACGCGGGCGCCTCAAGCACAAAACCGTCTTCGCCAACGCCGCTCATGATTACAGCATCAAATTCAACAGACCGTACATCAGCTGCACCAGCGGGGAGAGCATCAACGACAACACGTTGACCCCGCCGATCTGCCCAAACGCCAACAAGCCAATCAGAATCCACATGCCGTAGGGCTCGAGACGCGAGTACTGCCAAGCCAGCCGGCGCGGCAGCAAGCTCTCCAGGATGCGGCCGCCGTCGAGCGGCAGAATCGGCAACAAATTGAGCGCCATCAGCATCACGTTGATCATCATGCCGGCCTGACTCATCAGCGCCAGCGGCTCGCTATAGCCATTGTCCATCAACAGCGCGAGCTTGAAGAATAGCGTCCAGATCAGCGCCATGACCAAATTGGCGCCAGGTCCGGCGGCAGCCACCCAGCGGCTGCCGACACGCGGATTTCTCAGTGCGCCGAAATTGACCGGCACAGGCTTCGCCCAACCGAAAATGAACCCGCCGATCGCCAGGCACAAGAGCGGCAGCAGAATGGTGCCGAACGGATCGATGTGCTTGAGCGGATTGAGCGTCATGCGCCCGAGCACATAGGCGGTCGGATCGCCGAAACGCTTCGCCGCATAAGCGTGCGCCGCCTCGTGCACCGTGATCGCCAGCAAGATCGGCAGCGCGTAGACGGAAATTTTTTGGAGTAAATTCAGAGTATCCATGGGCTCTCGTTTCAGAAAATCGACCGATTCGGTTGGTACTTTTCCGAGGTAAATCGTTCGCGCCAACACATTACAAGCCAAACAACGCGGCATCGCCCTTGCCGCGCCGGATCAGCGCCGCGCCATCGGTCAAGTCGACCACCGTCGTCGGCTCGCTGCCGCACCAGCCCCCATCCAAAATCAGATCCACCTGATGCTCCAGCCGGTCCCGGATATCGTAGGGATCGCACAGTGGCTCCGCATCGCCGGGCAACATCAGCGTCGAGGACAAAATCGGCTCGCCCAGCTCTTCGAGCAGCGCCAGCGACACTTTGTGGTCGGGCACGCGCAGGCCGATGGTCGAGCGTTTGGGGTGCAGCGTTCGACGCGGCACCTCGCGCGTCGCCTGCAGAATGAAGGTAAAACTGCCCGGCGTCGCCATTTTGAGCAAACGAAATTGCGCGTTGTCGACTTTGGCGTAATTCGCCAGTTCCGACAGGTTATGGCAGACCAGGGTCATGTGGTGCTTCAGGTCCACTTGGCGAATCGCCAGGATGCGTTCCATCGCGTGCTTGTCGCCCAATTGGCAGCCAAGCGCGTAACAGGAGTCGGTCGGGTAAACGATGACCCCGCCGTCGCGTAGAATATGCACCGCCTCGCGGATCAGCCGCGCCTGTGGGTTTTCTGGGTGAATCACGAAAAACTGTGCCATGTTTGCTCCATCAAGCCTGTACGCGGTCTGCCAGCAGCTCCCACACGGGTCGGCAGATCGGCGGCAAATCGTCGGTCACGCCCACGTCGCGCCCCCCCTCGCCAGGCGCATGAAAATCGCTGCCGGCACTGCTCCATAGATCGTAACGCTGAGCGATCAGCGCGTACTTATGCAAGTCGTCCAAGCTGTGGCTGCCGCTGGCAACTTCGATCCCCTCGCCGCCCGCAGCCTTGAACTCGTTGATCAGCCGTTCAGTCAGCGTGCGCCCCAGATCGTAGCGGCCAGGGTGGGCAATCACCGCCACGCCGCCGGCGCCGACGATCCAGCCAACCGCATCGGCCAGGGCGGCCCAATGGTGCGGCACATAGCCCGGCTTGCCTGGCGTCAGATATTTGCGGAACACCGTGCGTACGTCCTTGACGTGGCCTTGTTCCACCAGAAAACGGGCGAAATGGGTGCGGCTCACTTGTTCCGGGTTGTCGCAAACGGCCATCGCCCCCTCGAAAGCCCCGTCGATGCCGACGCGCGCGAGCTGCGCCGCCATCTCGCGCGCCCGTTCGATGCGTCCCTGACGCACCGCGTCGAGCCCGGCCAAGAGCACGGGATCGTCAGAATCGAAGCCCAGGCCGACAATATGCACCGTCTGCGCCTTGACGCCCCAACTCACGGATACCTCGACACCATTGAGAAAGGGCAATGCCAGCGCCCGCGCCTCGGCGCGCGCCTCGGCGAGACCCGTGAGGCAATCGTGATCGGTCAGCGCCACCAAGCTCGCCGAACGGCCATGCGCGCGGCGGATGACCTCCGTGGGCGACAGCGCGCCGTCGGACGCACGAGAATGGAAATGCAAGTCGATACTAGCCATGCGGCTCCTCCCGGTTGGCGTTCTGGCGCGCCTGCCAATCCGCTAGCGCCTGACGATACGACGCCAGTTCGGCAAAATAAACCGTCCAGACACAAAATTCACAGCCGCTGCCACAGCACATGCTGTCCTCCGGCGGGATGGGCTCGGTCGGCGCGGCGTCGTCCAAAGCGTCAGTCACCCGCGGCGACCACGTCGATGGCAAAACCCGTGCCGCTGACACGGCTCCCCGGGCGAATCTTGCAGGTCTTGCGCAGCTCCTGTTGGCCATCGACCGCGATACCGCCCTCAGCCACCAAATGCTTGGCCGCGCCGCCGCTATCGGCCACGCCGCAAATCTTGAGCAAATCGCACAAAGCGATGTATTCACCGCGTAATTCAAAAGTTTTCTGCATTTCTTCACATCCACGCTGAATAGTACTGTGAGCCGACCGTGGATAACCCAGTCAACTCCTTCTGCCATCAGGGAAAATTCCGACAGCTTATTTTTTAGGCACCCCAGCCAGACTATCCCCGTCCGTCCGGGACAGGACTGTGAGCCGACTGTGGACAACTCCATCAAACCACTGAGGAAAAAGCGGTTTTTTGAACTGATTAAATTTTAGGCAAATCCGGCAGCACTTGCCGCAATGCCTGCCAGGCCGCCGTCACGCGCGCCGGGCCTTCACCGGCAATTTCGCGCCAGGACGAACCCGTCGCCGCCAGTGCCGCGCGATAACGCGCCAACAGCATCTCCCGCCCATCCGAATGCGTGCGCAACGGATCCGGCGCCCAGGGAATATCCGGCAACGGCAGCAAGGTCAACGCGTAATCCTGAGGACGATGGAGCATGGCCAACGCCGGTTCAGCCCGGCCGAACGCCACCTCAGCCCAAATACGGCATGTCAACGCCGTGCTATCGCACAACAGGCAGCGCACGCCACTGGCGGCGGCATGCCGCTCGGCGTCCAATTGCCCGCGGGCGATGGCCAGTACATCCGCGGGTGTCGGCTGATAGGGCCGCGCGGCATAATAGGCGCGCGCGTATTCGGGCACCAGTTGCGCCGAGATGCCGGCCGCCTGCAAACGCTTCAGCAGCGTCTCGGCCAATGTCGTCTTGCCGCACGACTCCGGTCCGACGATCGCCACCTTGCACACCCCGTCCCGCATAGCGTCAATCCACCGTCAAAGTTGAACATTATATGATCCACAACGCTGCGGGGTAAATTCTCACACCCAGCGGGGACAGCCTTGTGAGCCGCTTGTGGATAGTCCAGGCAAGTCGATGATCGGCTGACGATTTTTGTGGCCGCTTATTTTTTGAGCAACAAAAAAGGATTGTCCACGAACGGAGTGGAAAGCGCTGTGAGTCGGCTGTGGACAAGCGCGGCAAGTCATTGAACAGACGACGATCTCGCCCGGCTGCGCAAAAAACAGGCAAATCCAACGGCCGTGCCGTCAAAAGGGCGCACAAAAGATCATGCGCCACCGTCAATGCGGTTTTCCACCCGGGGCGTGGAAAGGCCTGTGGGTCGGTTGTGGACAAGACCGGCAAGTCCTTGATGCGGCGAACGTCTCGCGCACATGCAAAAAAAATAGGCAGCCCGCCGCGCCAGGACATCAATTCACCGCCACCTCGCCGACCCAGTCTCGCGTCAAGGCATCCCGCTTTTGGACCATATCAACCGGCAGGGCGCACACCCAGAGCAGTTTGGCGACAGCAGCCTCCGGCGTCAGATCGCCCCCGGGCACCGCGCCGGCGCGCACCAGCGGCTGGCTTGCGGCATAGGCGCCGGGCGCCACCGCGCCACGCAAGGCCTGGGTGATGTTCAACACCAGCGTGCCGCGCGCCGCCGCGGCCGACACGCCGGCCAAAAGCGCCTCGTCGTCCGGGGCATTGCCGTTGCCGTAGCTCATCAGCACGGCGCCATCCAACGGCTGAGCCGACAACGCCGCGCCAATCAAGCCCGCGCCCGCGCCGGGCGTCAAGAAAAAGGCGGCCACGTTGGCATCCAGTTGCGGCGCCTGGTCAGACAACGCCCCGCTGGCTGATCGCCAACGCGCGCGATGCCAAGCCGGCACGATGCCGAACTCCGCCAACGGCGGACAGTTTGGGCTATCGAATCCGTGAAAGCCGGCGGCATCCACCTTGCGCGCGCGGCAACCGCGCAGCATCACCCGGTCGAAAACGATCACGACCTCCTGTAGATCGGGCTGACAAGCCGCCTCGATCGCATCGGACAGATTGGTCCAGCCATCGCTGCCAGGCCGGATCAGCGGCAACTGCGACCCGGTCACCACCACCGGCTTGGCCAGTCCCTGCAGCGCGAAGGCCAGCATTGAGGCGGTATAGGCCATCGTATCGGTACCGTGCACCACAATAAAGCCGTCGAACTGATCGCGTCGGCCGACGATATCGCCGACGATCTGCCGCCAATGCGCCGGCGTGATGGCGGACGAGTCGATCAGTTGCGGATATTCAACGATGTCCAGCTCGCAGCGCCCCTCGGGCAAACGGGCAATCAGACGCGGCAGCAGGCCAGGCGCCGGTGCAAGGCCTTCCGGGGTATCGGCCATGCCGATGGTGCCGCCGGTATACAACATCAAAATTCTTGGCATGCTCAATCTCCGTTGTTCATGCCTGGATGGTAACGCATTGTGATGACACACAAGCATGCCGACGCGACGAAAACCCTTACGGACTGGCATAATTTATAAATTGTATTTTAAGATACTCAGATAGTCTGACTGCGCCGGCGGCGCATCGGGAGGTGGTATGCAAATCGAACAGCAACAAGCGGAAACGGAATTGGCCCAAGCGCGCGCTGCGTTGGACCGCAACGATATGCAACAGGCGGAGGCGCTGTGCCTGCAATTGCTGGCCAAGGCGCCTGAGTATGCGCCCGCCCTGCATCTGGGCAGCTTGCTGTTGTTCCGACAGGGAAAAATGCTGGGCGCCATCGAGCGCATGATGCATGCCATCGAGCTGGAACCCAATCGCGCCGATTGGCTCAACGATCTGGGCAATCTGCTGGCCGCGCATGGCCAGCCGGAACAGGCGGCACGCTTCTTCCAGCATTCGCTGCTCCTTGACGCGGAAAACGCCCAGGTATGGAACAACCTGGGCGCCATGCGCGAGCAGCTGGGAGAAACGGAGCTGGCCGGAGAGGCGTTCGAACTGGCCGTCTCGCTCGACGAAACGCTGGTCGATGCTTGGGCCAATTACGCCAACTGGCTGACCCGGCAAGGCCGGGATCAAGATGCCGCCGAATGCGTGCTGCGCGCATTCGTCGCAGCGCCCGCCAACGGCCAGCCGCTCGTCATGCGCGGTATGGCCCTGGCACGCCTGGGCCGTCAGCAGGACGCGGCGGAATGCTACCGGGAGCACCTGGCGCAACATCCGAACGACCCGACCGCGCAGCACCTCTATCACGCCTGCTTGCGCGACGAGGTGCCGACGCGCGCCGCCAACGCTTATATCGAAGCCAAATACGACGAATACGCCGATACGTTCGATCAACACCAGGCCGAACTCGGTTATCGCGGCCATCATATCGTCGCAGGCGCCGTCGCCGCCGCCTGCCCGCAGGGGCTTTGCGCGCTGGACGCCGGCTGCGGCACGGGCTTGGTCGGCAGCTTGATCGCGGACCAATGCCATCAGCTGACCGGCCTGGACCTGTCGGACAAGATGTTGCGCCATGCGAGCCGCACCGGTCATTACCACGTGCTTCAGCAAGGGGAGATCGTCGACTGGCTCGGCGCGCACCCCGGCCACTATGACTTGATCACCGCCGCCGACTTACTGATTTATTTCGGCGATCTGACCCCGTTCCTGCAGCAGGCGCGAGAAGCGCTGCGGCCGGGCGGGCGGCTGATCATGACGCTGGAAGCGTTGGAAGACGGCACGGCGCCGTACGAAATTCAGTCCACGGGACGTTTCCGACATGGCGAGCATTATGTCGACGCCCTGCTCAACCAGCTCCAGTTCGACCACGTGGACATCATTCCGGAAACATTGCGGATCGAAGGCGGCGCCCCGCTCGCCTGCTGGCTGGTCACGGCGCGCCGACCAAACTGATCAGTCGCCCCGCACAAGCAGAATCGGAAGATCGGCCTGACGCAGCACGCCTTCGGCCACGCTGCCCAGCAGCAGATGCATGATGCCGGTACGGCCGTGCGTTCCCATGACGATAACGTCGGCGGCCGCGTCACGCGCGGCCTTCAACAACGCCTGCGGCACGGGCTGACCCCGGCTTTGCACCAACAGCATTTCCGACGCCACGCCTTCCTTGCGCGCGCGCGTCTGCGCCCCCTGCAACAGGTCTCGCCCCGCTTCCACCAGCGGCTGGGTCATGCCCGCGTTGTCGATCAGCTCGGTACGGCCGTGGCTTTGCGGCGTGGTGTCGACGCTATGCGCAAGAATCAGCGTCGCGCCGAGGGACTTTCCGAGCCGAACCGCTTCGGTCAGCGCCAGATCGGAAGGGGAACTGTTATCAACCGGCACGAATATCCGCTGGTACAGCATGGCAGGCTCCTTGCATGGAACGATCGATAACTCACTGTAGACCCGCGCCATCCTGCAAGGTTTGACTAGGCGCAAGCCCCATGCCAAATGATTAGGGACCCTCTGCGAACCTAGGCCGTGCGTTGCTTCGCGAACGCACGCTGCCCAACCGCGAAATGTGTTCTGTTAAAGACGCTTAATCAGCATCCCTCACCCAGCGGGCAAGCACGCGGATGTAGCACAGTTCGGCCAATAACTCGATCAGCGTCTGCGAAACGATCACCGCGGGCAACAACGGCACGGCGCCCGGCACGGCCAGCGCCAACGGCAATACCACCAGCGAATTGCGCGTGCCGGCGCTAAACGATACCGCCCGCCGAGCGCTCGCCTCCAGGCGAAACAGGCGCCCTACCCACGCGCCGAGCCATGGGGCAACCAGCGCAAACAACCCGTACAGCGGCAGCACCCGCGCCACCGCGGGCAACGCCGCGCCCAGCCGCGGCACCGTCGCGGCCACTACCACAAACAAAACGAGGGCGGTAGCCGGCACGGGCAGACACGCCAAACCTTGCACCAAGCGCCGCCCGGCGACGGCTCGCGCCGCCCAGTGCTGCAGCAACGCGGACAGGGAAAGCGGAATGACGATCAACCCGACGAACGCGTGCACAAAAGGCGCCACGCGTACCGCCGTCGCCGCCCCGGCGCCGAGAAACAGGCCGAGATAGACCGGCAACAGCAACGCCTGCATCGCCAAGAGCACCGGCGTGGCCGCCAAGAGCCGGCCGGCATCGGCGCGCCCCAGATGCGAAAACGTCACCACATAATCGATGCACGGGGTCAGCAAAACCAGCAATACGCCCAAGCGCACCGCCGTTAGGGACCCTCTGAACAAGTCATTTACCGCTGCGGCGGCCCCTGGTGGAATGGGATGCGCGGCGCGGGGCGCAGTGGATGGTCATTCCATCCACAAGCCGCGCAACAAAGCAGACCGACCGCCAGGCGCCGCCCCGAAGGGTTTGGCCAACAGGCGGCCGCCTGACGGCGTTGCGCTCCTTGGCATCGCAGAATAACTGCGACCTGCGTCGCGCGCCTTGCACCCGGCCGCCTGTTGACCAAACGCAGTGGCAAATAACTTGTTCAGAGGGTCCTTAGGCAACAAGGGCTGTAGAGCCAACACCAAACAGGGGACAACCAGGAAATTTGCCGCCAACAACGCCGCCAGAAAACGCGAAGGGCGAAAAGCCCGCCCCAGCGACGACAGGGGAATTTGCAGAAAGGTTGCGAACAACATGAGCGCCAACGCCGGATCGATGGCGGCCGACAAAGCGGTTGCCGTCGGCCAGGCCAGGGCAACCGCCGTCGCCAGCGCGACAGCGGCCAAATAGATGCCGATCTGTCTTCGTTCCAAAACGGCAAGCCATCCAGCCACGTGCGTTTCCTTATCCGTTGAAACGGTCTCCGACCACGGCGTGCGCCAAAAATTCCAGCATCGCGGGCACGGCCGGCTCGCCCTCCGCCGGGGACCAGCTTGCCAGATTGTCGGCGGCAAGCGGCGCATACGGCCCGTGCTTGACCTCGAAAATCACACTGCCGGGATCGAGCGCGATCACCGAATGCCAGGAGCCGGGCTGCTGCTCGCAGACGGCGAGGCCATCGCGGCCTAGGCGGTGACGGGCAGTTACCGTGCCATGCTCGTCGAACTGGATCAGATCAAACGCGCCGGAAAGGGGGAGCAACATTTCGAAGGTGTGCGGGTGGCGGTGCGGGCGCACATAGGTGCCCGGTTCCATGGCAATGGCCAGCCGTTGAATCGGGTCGGACAATGCCTCATGGCCATTCCAATGGGCGCGCAAGCGCGGCGCAGCCGCCGCTTTGGCGCTAAGCGCGGTCAAGTCGGCGCGTTTCAAACTCTTCATGCTTTACCTCGAAGAAAATACGGCGTTTGTGCTTTCAAGTCAGCATGGTTATTATGTCAGACTTTGGTGAAACACCCTTCAATAGATGCCTTTTATTCACGCTGCGCCGACCGCCAAGCAATGACCCATCACGCCTTCGACACGACTTCCGCGCCCACCCGCCACGTATGGCTAGCCTGGTTGATCTTTGCCGTCATTTGGTTCGGTACCATCGGCCATAACGTGCTCATCCACCCAGATGAAGGCCGCTACGCCAGTATTTCGCTCGGCATGCTGCAAAGCGGCGACTGGCTATCGCCACGCCTCAATGGCCTGCTGTATTTTGAAAAGCCCGCGCTGCCCTATTGGCTGGGCGCTTTGAGTTTCCAATGGTTTGGCGTCAACGAATTCGCCGCGCGGCTGTGGCCGGCGCTGGCGGGCTTCCTGTCCATCGCCCTGGTCGGCTTCACCGCTGGCCGCCTGTGGGGCCGGGAAGCTGGCCACCTGTCGGCCATGATCATGGGCGGCAGCAGTTGGGTGATGCTCAACAGCCATTTTCTTAATCTGGATACCGGGCTGACGGCGTTTTTGACCTTGTCGCTGTGCGCCTTTTTGCTGTCGCAGCAGGAGGACGCAGGGCAAACCACGCGCCGCGGTTGGATGTGGCTGTGCTGGGCCGGCATGGCGGGCGCCACACTCTGCAAAGGCCTGATCGGCATCGCCATCCCTGGCGCCGTGCTGGTGCTCTACAGCCTGCTATCGCGTCAATTCACGCTATGGCGCCGCCTGCATCTGATTACCGGTCTGATCATTCTGCTGCTTCTGACCGCGCCATGGCTCGTGCTGGTTTCGATGAAGAATCCGGATTTCGCGCATTTCTTCTTCATCCATGAGCACGTCCAACGTTTTCTGACCACCGAGCACCGCCGCACCGGCCCGGTATGGTACTTCGTGCCCTACCTGCTCGTGGGCTTCATGCCTTGGATCACGCTATTGCCGGCGGTACTGGCGCAGGGATTGCGGCGCGAGGGACGCTGCCTCGTGCAGCCCGAACGCCTGCTGCTGATCTGGGCGCTGTTCGTATTCGTCTTTTTCAGCGTGTCCGGCTCCAAGCTGCCCTCGTACATCCTGCCGATGTTCCCGGCACTCGCGCTCTTGGCTGGCCGCGCGCTCGCCGACCAGCGCCCGGCCATGCTGTTCAAGCACATGATCGTGCCGGTGTGCCTGTGGATCGCCTTGTTGGTGGCGTCGTTCCTCGTTCGCCGCTGGGTCAGTGCCGATACGCCGCTCGCCGTGCTGCAGTCGCTCGCCCACCATGTCCAGCTGGCCGCCGTGGTCTTCCTCGTCGGCGCTGCCTGCGCCTGGCGCTTTCTCGCGCTGGAGCGGCTGACGGCGGCCGTCATTATGCTGTCCCTGGCGAGCCTCGCCGCGCTGTCGCTGGTCGAGGTCGGCTACAATGCCTATGCGCAATTGAAGAGCAGCAAGGAGATCGTTCAGACGCTCCACCCCACGGCCGACACCGAGGTCTTCTCCGTACGCACCTACGACCAGACGCTGCCGTTCTACTTGCGCCGCGATGTGGTGCTGGTCGATTACGTCGACGAATTCGAACTGGGCGAACACATCGAACCCTCTCACTGGATTCCCACACTCGACGGTTTCGTCGCCCGTTGGCAAGCCGCGCCGCGCGCGCTGGCCTTCCTGTCGGAAGACACGTATCAGCAGCTCAAGGCGCAAGGGCTGCCGATGCGTATCGCCTATCAAGACCCGCGCAGACTAGTGGTGGCCAAGCCATGAAATTACTCGAATTCGCTCTGATCCTGTTTGGCGTGTTGCTCAATGCCGTCGCGCAGCTGTGTTTGAAAGCCGGCGTGCGCCAAATCGGCCACTTCGATTTCTCGCCCGCCAACATTTGGCCCATCGGCTGGAAGCTGGCCACCAACCTGCCGATCTTCGGCGGGTTGTCTTGCTATGTCGTCAGCGTGGTGGTGTGGATTTTGGCACTCTCGCGCGTCGAGGTGAGCGTCGCCTACCCGATGCTTTCCATCGGCTACGTGGTCAACGCGCTACTCGCGTGGTGGCTGTTCGGCGAAATGCTCACCGCACAACGACTCATGGGTATCGCCGTGATCATCGTCGGTGTGGTGCTGGTAGCGCGCAGTTAAGCAAAGGACCCGCTCATGGATTTTCTGCCTTTTACCCGTCCGGATATCGACGAAGCCACCATCGCCGCCGTTGGCGACGTGCTGCGCTCGGGATGGCTCGCCACCGGCCCGCGCTGCCGCGAATTCGAGGCCAAGTTGTCGGACTACGCCGGAGGACGACCGGTGCGCGTGGTCACCTCCGCGACCGCCGCGCTGCAAATGGCGCTGCAAGTCGCCGGCATCGGTCCGGGCGACGAGGTCATCACCACCCCGCTGTCGTGGATTGCCACGGCAAACGTCGTGCTGGCGGTCGGCGCCACCCCGGTGTTCGTCGACGTCGACCCGGTCACGCGCAACATCGATCTGAACCTGATCGAAGCGGCCATCACGCCGCGCACCCGCGCGCTCTTGCCGGTCGACCTGGCCGGTTTGCCGGTCGACCGTGAACGGCTGTACCGCATCGCCGGCGCGCACGGCTTGCGCGTGATCGAAGACGCGGCGCAGTCGATGGGCGCGAACTGGAACGGCCAACGCATCGGCGTAGGCGGCGACCTGGTGTCCTTCAGCTTCCACCCGAACAAGAACATGACCAGTGGCGAGGGTGGCTGCCTGGTGATGAATAACGAGGACGAGGCGCGCCTGTTCGAGAAGCTGCGCCTGCAAGGCGTCACCCGCTTGCCGGACGGCACGATGGACGTCGACGTATTGGGTGGCAAGGCCAACCTGACCGACATCGCCGCCGCCATCGGCTTGGGCCAGCTTGAGCGGCTGGAAGGCTTCAATGCCCGCCGACGCGAACTCGCGCGGCGCTATTTCGATCGACTGGACCCGGCGCTGGGCCTCGCGCTGCCCCCCGCCGATTTCACCCACGGCAACTGGCACATGTTCCAGCCGCTGTTGCCGCTCGCCGGCATGCGCATGACGCGCGGCGAATTTATCGACGCCATGAAGCAGCAAGGCATCGGCATCGGCGTACACTACCCGGCGATGCACCTGTTCACATTGTTTGCCGAGCGCGGCTTCAAGGCGGGCGACTTTCCGGTGGCCGAAGACATTGGCGCGCGCACGATCACGTTGCCGCTGTTCCCCGCCATGCGTGACGAAGACGTCGACCGGGTGTGCGCGGCGCTCTCGCAAGTCATGAAACCTGTACTAAATTAAACCATCATGTCCGAAGTCATAAACTTATCGGTAGTCATACCGGTTTACAACGAAGAAGCCGTATTGGCGGCGTTGTTCGCGCGCCTGTACCCGGCCCTGGACGCCCTGGGCGTGCGCTACGAAATCGTCTTCATCAACGACGGCAGCCGCGACCGTTCCGCGGCCATGCTGGCGGATCAATTCGAACAGCGGCCCGACGTTACGCGCGTCATCCTGTTCAACGGCAACTTCGGTCAGCACCGCGCGCTCTTGGCCGGTTTCGAACATTGCCGCGGCGAGCGCATCGTCACCCTCGACGCCGACTTGCAAAACCCGCCGGAAGACATCGGCGTGCTGTTGGCCAAGATGGACGAGGGTTACGACTACATCGGCTCGATCCGTCGCAAGCGCAACGACAGCCTGTGGCGCCATGTCGCCTCGCGCATGATGAACCGCCTGCGCGAGCGCATTACCCGCATCCGCATGACCGACCAAGGCTGCATGATGCGCGCCTACAGCCGCCGCATCATCGACACCATCAACCAGTGCAACGAGTTGCATACGTTCATCCCGGCGCTGGCCTACCAGTTCGCCCAGCGGCCGACCGAAGTGGTGGTCGGCCACGAGGAACGCTTCGCCGGCAATTCCAAGTACTCGCTCTACGCGCTGATCCGGCTCAACTTCGACCTGATGACCGGCTTTTCGCTGGTGCCGCTGCAGCTGTTCTCCTTCCTCGGCATCATGGTGTCGTTCCTGTCGACGCTCTTGGTGATCTACATGGGCGCGCGCCGTCTGATCATCGGGCCGGAAGAAGGCGGTCTGTTCACGCTGTTCGCCATCGCCTTCCTGCTCATCGGCATCGCGCTCTTCGGCATTGGTCTGCTGGGCGAGTACGTCGGCCGCATCTACCAGGAAGTCCGCAAACGTCCGCGCTATCTGATCAGCGCCGTGCTGGAGAAACAGCCGTGACGCGCGCCGTGGTATTCGCCTATCACGATGTCGGCGTGCGTTGCCTGAAGACGCTGATCGGCGCTGGCGTCGATGTGGCGCTGGTGGTCACGCACGAGGACAATCCCGGCGAAACCATTTGGTTTGGCAGCGTGGCGCAGGTGGCGGCGGAGTACGACATTCCGACCATCACCCCGGACGACCCCAACAGCGACGAGGTGGTGGCGCGCGTGCGTGCGCTCGCGCCGGACTTTCTGTTCTCGTTCTACTATCGCAAGATGCTCAAAGCGCCGCTGTTGGGCACGGCACGGCGCGGCGCCTACAACATGCACGGCTCGCTCTTGCCGAAATACCGTGGCCGCGTGCCGATCAACTGGGCGGTCATCCATGGCGAAACCGAAACCGGCGCCACGTTGCACCAAATGAACGTCAAGCCGGACAACGGCCCGTTGGTCGATCAGTTCGCCGTGCCGATCCTGCCCGACGACACCGCCGCCGAAGTCTTCGACAAGGTGGTGGTCGCGGCCGAAATCGTCCTGGAGAGAAGCCTGCCACGCCTGATTGACGGCAGCGCCGCGCTCACCCGACAAGACCTGAGCCAGGGCGCCTATTTTGGCGGCCGCGGCCCGGAAGACGGCCGCATTGATGCCGCTCAGCCAGCCCGCGTCCTGCACGACTTCGTTCGCGCGCTCTCTCACCCCTATCCCGGCGCCTTTGCCGACACGCCGGCCGGTCGGCTGATCCTGTGGAAAACCCGTGTGATCACGCCGGCGGGCGGGCAGCCAGCCCCAGTCCGCGCCACGTTGCGCGTCGATGGCGCGCATTTGCGCCTCGATGCCGCCGATGGCGGCGCTTTGCGCGTGATCAGCGCCGAGCTCGATGGACAAACGCTGGACCCCGCAAGATTCGCCGCCTGCTTTGGCGAGCATGCGGCACTCCCTCTTTAAAAAAAGTGAAACGGTAGAACCCTCATGAAAAAAGTACTCATCCTTGGCGTCAATGGCTTTATCGGCCACCACTTGACCAAGCGCATCATCGAAACCACCGACTGGGAAGTGTATGGCATGGACATGCACGCCGACCGCGTGCTGGAATGGCGTGATCACCCGCGCTTCCACTTCTTCGAAGGCGACATCACCATCAACCGCGAATGGATCGAATACCACGTCAAGAAGTGCGACGTGGTACTGCCGCTGGTGGCCATTGCCACCCCGGCCACCTACGTCCAGGCGCCGCTCAAGGTGTTCGAGCTCGACTTCGAAGCCAACCTGCCGGTGATCAAGTGGTGCGCCAAATACAAGAAACGCGTGGTCTTCCCGTCCACCTCCGAGGTATACGGCAAGAGCACCGACGCCGAATTCGATCCGGAAAATTCCGATCTGGTCTACGGCCCGATCAACAAGCCGCGCTGGATCTACGCCTGCTCCAAGCAGCTGATGGACCGCGTCATTGCCGGCTACGGCCAGCAAGAAGGCCTGGACTACACCCTGTTCCGCCCGTTCAATTGGATCGGCGCCGGGCTTGACAGCATCCACACGCCGAAGGAAGGCTCGAGCCGCGTCATTACCCAGTTCCTCGGCCATATCGTGCGCGGCGAACCGATCAAGCTCGTGGACGGCGGCGCGCAAAAGCGTGCGTTCACCTACATCGACGACGGTATCAGCGCGCTGATGAAGATCATCGACAACCGCGACGGCAAAGCCTCTGCGCAGATCTACAACATCGGCAACCCGAAGAACAACTACTCGATCCGCGAACTGGCCAATATGATGCTCAAGCTCGCTGCCGAGTATCCGGAATACCGCGAGAACGCCGCCAAGGTCAAGATGCTGGAAACCACGTCGGGCGACTACTATGGCAAGGGCTATCAGGACGTGCAAAATCGCGTGCCGAAGATCGCCAACACCATGACCGATCTGCAATGGGAACCGAAAGTGACCATGGCCGACGCGCTCAAAGGCATCTTCGACTTCTACCGCGATCAAGCCGCTTCGGCGCGCGATCTGGCGGAGTAACCGATGCCCAAGCTGGCTCTCAAGGTCGATGTCGATACTTGGCGCGGCACCCGTGAAGGCGTGCCGCAGCTGGTCGAGCTCTTCGCTCGCCACCAAGCCGGCGCGACCTTCCTGTTCAGCCTGGGACCGGACCATACCGGCCGCGCCATCCGCCGCGTGTTCCGCAAGGGCTTTCTACAGAAAGTCTCCCGCACCTCGGTGGTCGAGCACTACGGTATCCGCACGCTGCTCTACGGCACGCTGCTGCCCGGCCCCGACATCGGCCGGCGCGAAGCCGCGCTGATGCGCGGCGTGCGCGATGCCGGCTTCGAAGTCGGCATCCACACCTGGGATCATATCAAGTGGCAGGATTTTGTCGCCGGCAAGGACGCCGCTTGGACCGAGCGCGAGATGAACCGCGCCGCGGAGCGCTTCACCCAGGTATTCGGCCACCCGCCGCGCACCCACGGCGCAGCCGGCTGGCAGATGAACACCGCCGCCTACGCGCATGAGGCGACGCTGAGACTGGATTACGCCTCGGATTGCCGAGGTCGTCATCCGTTTCAGCCGGTCGACGCGCAAGGACGCAATCTAGGCGTGCCGCAGCTGCCGACCACCTTGCCGACGTTGGATGAGCTGATCGGGCTTGACGGCCTGACCAACGACAACGTGCATCAGGCGCTGCTCGATCTGACCGCCGAGGCGCCGGAGAGTGGGCACGTCTACACCTTGCACGCCGAACTCGAAGGCATGCGTCTTCTCAACGTGCTCGACCGGCTCCTGGCAGGCTGGAAGCGCCAGGGCTACGAACTGGTTTCCTGCGCGGAACTGCTGGCGGGAACCGACCTGGCCGCGCTGCCGCGCTGCCCGGTGCTGATGGGCGAGATTCCGGGCCGCAGCGGCACGCTGGCGCTGCAGGGCTAGCGTTTAGCCAGGCCGTCCGTGGCGCACTGCCTTCGGCGAGTGCGCCCTACGCGGGCGGGGCTCTTGGTCCTACTCGTGAACGGGCGGCGTGGCGCGATACTGGCCTTGCCGCTCGATCATCCACCCCGGATATTCGGGCGGAAGCTTGCTGACCCGGTCCAACTCGGCCAACTCCTCCACGCTTAAGATCACGCCGCTGGCGGCAATGTTGTCGCGCAGCTGATCCATCGTCCGCGCGCCGATGATCACCGCGCTCACCACCTGGCGCGACAACAGCCATGCCAGCGCAATCTGCGCCACCGAGACCCCGCGCGCCTCGGCCATCGGCCGCATGGCGTCGACACAGTCGAAACCCCGCACCTTGTCCACGAGCGGGAAATCGAAGCTGGCGCGCCGGCTACCGGCCGGCCCGCTGCCATCGCGCTGGAACTTGCCGCTCAACAGCCCGCCCGCCAGCGGACTCCATACCATCAGCCCCATATGCTGATCTTGCAGCAGCGGCACCAGCTCGCGCTCCAGATCGCGCCCGGCGACGGTGTAGTACGCCTGCAAGCTGGCAAAACGCGCCCAGCCCTTCTGCGCCGACAGGCCCTGGGCCTTCATGATTTGCCAAGCGGCCATATTGCACACGCCGACATAACGCACCTTGCCCGAACGCACCAGCGCATCCAGCGCCGACAGCGACTCCTCGAACGGCGTCAGCGGATCGAAGCCGTGCAGCTGATACAAATCGATATGGTCGACCTGCAGCCGCTTGAGGCTCGCGTCGACTTGATTGAACAAGTGATAGCGCGATTGGCCACGGTCGTTGGGGGTCTTTTCATCCATGACCCCGGTGGCCTTGGTCGCGATAACCAGTTGATCGCGCGGCAGCTTCAGTTCCCGCAGCGCCTGCCCCACCAGGGTCTCCGATTGACCGAGCGCATAGACGTTCGCGGTATCGATAAAGTTGACGCCATGCTCGAAGGCGTAGGCGATCTGCTCGTTGACGGCCGACTGTCCCAGCCCGCCCATCACTTTCCAGAAGCCCTCGCTGCCGTACGTCATCGTACCGAGACACAGTTCGGACACGTAGAGGCCGGTTTGGCCCAATAAACGGTATTTCATCGTCACACTCCTTTTACCAGCGTTCCAGGATGGTCAGATTGAAGTCGCAGGCGGCTTGCAACGCCACCAGCTGGTCCTCGCGAATACGTTTGACCCAGCATTTGTCGTAATGACGTCCGCCGTCGCTTTGCCAGCGGAAGCCGCGTTCCTTCGCCTTTTCGCGTTCGTCGTACTGCACATTGGCTTGCACCAGCAGCCATTTCCGCTGGCTGTTGGCAATCACCTGCCCCAGTTCATAGCGGCTGAGAATCGCGAGCAAGGTCATGACGGCGCCGATGGCGCGGTGTGGGAAGGTATTGAGCAGGCCGTGGAATCCGGCCAGATAGAGCAACTGCCGCCCCGTGCAAGCGCGCGGGTAATCGATGTCGTATTGCGTGTCGAGCCACGGCGTGGCCGGCATTTTCAAACCGAAACGGGTAAAGGCCCGTTCGAGCAGAACGCGGTCGAACGCGCGGCCATTATGCGCCGCCACGTAGTCGGCCTTTTGCATCAGATTGGCGATCGGCTGCAGCGTGCGGATATCCCACGGCCGGCCATGGCGGGCGAGCAGCGCGTCGGAGAGCCCCGTTCCCTCCGCCGATTCGGGCGATATCGGTCCCTCGGGCTTCAGCAACACCGACAGCCACTCCAGCGGCTGCCCGAACTCGCTATCCCACAGCACCAGCCCCACTTCGGTGATGACGTTGTCGGCAAGGTCGCCATTGACGGCGCCGGCGGTTTCCAGACCCAGACCTAGCAGCAGCATGACAGGTTGATCCGACAGTGAACGGGCTACCAGCATAATCCGCTCGCATGACGTTTGCCACCCTGTGGGAACGGAAGTGGGTGAAGCGGAACCCCCGCTTTTCCACTCCCGCCGTTACGCTTGTGCGCGCTTCCACTGCGGGAGTAAGGGCAACACCTTGAAAACGGGAGTGGGGGCCGGCTTTTACTCCCGCCGTTCAGGTTTTGCTTCTCTCCACTCCCTTATATAGCTACACCCGGAACCGCCCGAACATCTCGCGCATGCGTGTCGCGCCTTGGGTCAACGTCGACAAGGTCTTATGCACGTCGCCCAGCGACTGATCATTGTCGATGATGCGGCCATTGATCCGTTCGGTGCTTTGGGCGATCAGGGTGGTGGCCTTGTGCTGCTCGCTGGTGGACAACGCAATCTCATTCATCTTGGCTTCGACCTGGCGCATCGAATCCTGAATCGACACAATGCGTTCCGCCGCGCTGTGCGTCAGCCCCACGCCGCCGTCGACCGCGCGCACCGTCAGTTGCATGTTGTTGACCGCTTGTCCGGTTTCGGAACGGATCATCTCGACCATGCCGGCAATTTCCTGGGTGGCGCTGCCGGTGCGCTCGGCCAGCTTGCGCACTTCGTCGGCCACCACGGCAAAGCCGCGCCCTTGTTCGCCGGCCCGCGCCGCCTCGATGGCGGCGTTCAACGCCAGCAGATTGG
This sequence comes from Paludibacterium sp., assembly GCF_019232825.1. Taxonomy (GTDB): domain Bacteria; phylum Pseudomonadota; class Gammaproteobacteria; order Burkholderiales; family Chromobacteriaceae; genus Paludibacterium. Next base: position 22,353 of record NZ_JAFAND010000134.1, read on the forward strand.
TCTGATCGGCGATGTCCTTGATCACGTCGGTGATGCCGGAGATCTGCTGCGAACGCTGATCGAGCGAACTCAACATATCCGACAATCCCTTGACCACACCGACCGTATCGCCCATCTCGGTCGACAGCTTATCCATGTCGCCGGCGCTCTCGCTCGACACCGTGCCGGTCTGCGACACGAGGCCGTCGGCCTCACGCGCCGCGTCGGCGATGTGCGAAATGCTGACGGTGATCTGTTCCAGCGTGGCGGCATTGGCGCTCGACACGTCGGAGATCTCGCGCGAATCGCTGACCACTTTCTGAACCGAGGCGCTTGCCGCGTGCACGCCCTCGATCAGATGATCCGCCTCGCGCTTCACGCCCTGGAACATCGTCTGCAACTGACCGATGAACACGTTGAAGGCATTGGCGGTTTCGGCGATTTCATCTTGCCCGATCACCTCGATGCGGCGCGACAGGTCGCCCTCGCCTTGCGAAATTTCGCGCATGGCGCTCTCCAACCGGCGCAACCCCTTGAGCATGCGCGCGAGCACGAAGCTCGCCAACGGCACCAGGATGATCAACGCCGCCAGCACGGTGATGGAAATGGAGATCATCACCTTGACCATCGGCCCGGACACCACCGAGGTATCCATTGCCACGCCCAGCAGCCAATCGGTGCCTTCGACCGGCACGATCTGCACGTAGGTCGGCGTGCCGTTCATGCTCACCTCGAGGGTCTCGCCGCTACCGGCGGCAGCGGCCAGACGGTCCGCCGTCAGATCGGGAGACGCCTGGGTCAGCGGCTTGAGCGCCAACTGCGCATCCGGGTGCGCCAGCACCTTGCCGTCCTTGCTCACCAGAAACGCGTAGCCGTTGCCGCGCAGTTTGACCGACAGCACGGTTTTGACCAGATCGTCGACCAGCACATCGCCGCCGACAACGCCCTTGAGCGTGCCGTTACTAATGACCGGCGCGGCAAAGGTCAAACAGATACGACCCGTGGTGAAATCGGTGTAAGGCGGGGTGACGCCCGGCTTGCCGCTGCCGGAGGCCATTTTGTACCAGGGACGCGCGGTCGGATCATAACCCGGCTTGGCGGCGTGGCCGTCGGAATAGACGATATGGCGGTCGGCGAAGCCGATATACGACTTGGTGAAGCCACCGGCCTCATTGACACGGCCCAGCGCCGGCACCGGCTCGGCCATGTCGGCGATGGCGCCTGCCGCGACCACGCTGGTCAACTTATCCGTATACCAATTTTTCACAAAGGCGGCATAGCCGTGGGCCGTGCCCGACAGCTCATGGTCGACGCCTTCGACCATGCCATTACGCATCTGACCGTATACCAGCACGGCAATGACGAGACTGACCAGCGCCATGAGCATGGCGACAAAGACAATGAGTTTGACGCTCAGAGACCGCATGATGGGGTATTCCTGTGAAATCTTCTTTTATCGCCGGTCCTGCCGGGCCGGTGCGCCTGATGTAGCCGTAATGAACAATGGATTGGAAATATTGTATTCAAAGCAGCTAGTTGCCGAGCACGATACCCCCCTGCATCACGCGTTGCAGCGATATTTTCAGCGGGTGTCTCATCCCTCCCACGCAGGTAAAAATACCGATTGAATCACAGCCGGAATTGTGGTTATCAATTTAATATCGAAGGGGGATTTTCAAGGAATAGGGCTAAACATGCCGGTCAGGGCGCGTAGAGAACCGTCCTTGCGCATGCTTTGCAACGCTTGATTCAGCGCCGCCAGCATCTCGGGGGATGTCTCGGGATGACAAGCCAGATATTGGTCCGACTTGCCGATGGCAAGCAGCGGGCGGATACCGTGATATGGCGCCAAGGAAATCAACGTTTGCGCCCGGCCGGCGGCGGCGATCCACAGGTCGAGGTGGCCGGCCAGCAGCTTGCGCGCATTGAGCTCTTCGTCGCCGACCAGCTCCAGCCGGGTAAAGCCTTGCGTGCGCAGATAGTCCGACTTGGCGTCGTGCAGCGTGCCGCCGATGCGGTAGGGCCGGGCATCATCCAGCGTATCGAGATGGCCCTTGAAAGCCGGCCCGGCGTACAACACCCACTGGTTGACCGCAATCGGGCCAACCCAATGGAACAGTGGCGCGCGCTCGGGCGAACGGACAATGGAATAGATACAGGTGTTGGCCGTCTGCTGCGTCATGGCAAAGGCGCGCGACCACGGCAATACCGAAAATTGCCCGCTCAGATGCGCCCGACGCAGCATCTCGGCGACCACCGCGGTCGACACCCCGACGGCGTGGCCATTTTCCTCAAAATTCAATGGCGGCTGGTTTTCCGTCACCAGTTGCAGCACGGGCTCGCCCCATGCGGCCGCGCCGCCAGCCAACCAAGCCGTCACGGCCAGACAACACGCCCAGACAAAGCGCCGGGCCGAATGATTCCCCCCCATCGATTCTCTTCCTCAAATGCCGCAAATACATCGTTGTTTTATGATGCCAATGTATTATTTTAATGACATTCACAAATTGATCGCGGTCATATTTTGTGCGCAATG
>NZ_JAFAND010000039.1 GCF_019232825.1 Paludibacterium sp.
TTCGACGTCGAACTGGGCCAGGCCATCGCCAAGCGCCTGGGCGTGAAAGCCGAGTTCGTCGAAGGCAAGTGGGACGGGCTGATCGCCGGTCTGGACGTCAAGCGCTACGACGCGGTGATCAACGAAGTCGGTATCACGCCGCAACGCCAGGCCAAATACGATTTCTCCAACCCCTACATCGTCTCCAAGGCGGCGCTGATCGTGCGCAGCGACAACACCAGCATCAAGTCGTTCGCCGATCTGAAGGGCAAAAAGTCGGCCAACACGCTGACGAGCAACTTCGGCAAGATCGCCCAGGCCAACGGCGCCGAGATCGTGCCGGTGCAAGGTTTCAATGACTCCATCGAGCTGTTGGCCTCCGGCCGCGTCGACGCCACCATCAACGACAGCCTGTCGTTCCTGGACTTCAAGAAGCACCAGCCCAACGCCAAGGTGAAGATCGCCGCCACCGACGCCAACGCCGATGCGTCCGCCGTGCTGTTCCGCAAGGGCAATCCGGAGCTGAAGGCCGCCATCGACAAAGCGCTGGCCCAGCTGAAGGCCGATGGCACCTACCTGAAGATCTCGCACAAATACTTCGGCGCCGACGTTTCCAAGTAAACTGCAAGCGTTGAACGGTTCGCCCCGCACCCCCGGCGCCCGCGCCGGGGGGTTTGTTTTTTTCGCGCGCCTGGATGGATAAGGAAATCATGCCGGATTGGTTGCAATTGATGTGGGATTCGCTGCCGCCCCTGCTGTACGCAGGCGTGGCGTTCACTGTGCCCTTGACGCTGCTGTCGTTCGTGCTCGGCCTGAGCCTCGGCTTCATCACCGCGTTGACCCGCCTGTTCGCCCCGGCGCCGCTGGTGGCGGTGGTGCGGTTCTATGTGTGGCTGATCCGCGGCACGCCGCTGTTGGTGCAGCTGTTCTTGATCTTCTACGGTCTGCCCAAGGTCGGCATCGTGTTCGACCCGTTTCCGGCGGCGTTGATCGGCTTCTCACTCAATGTCGGCGCCTATACGTCGGAAGTCATCCGCGCGGTGATTCAATCGGTGCCGAAGGGACAATGGGAGGCCGCCTACTCGATCGGCATGACCTGGCGTCAGGCGATGTTGCGCACCATCCTGCCGCAGGCGACGCGCGTGGCAGTGCCGCCGTTGGCCAACACCTTCATTTCGCTGATCAAGGATACGTCGCTCGCCGCCGTGCTGACGGTGCCGGAGATCTTCCAGGCGGCGCAACGCATCGCCTCGGTCACCTATGAGCCGCTGATTCTGTATTCGGAAACCGCGCTGATCTATCTGGTGTTCAGTTCGGTCCTGTCGTGGTGGCAACAGAAGCTCGAAATCCGCTTTGGCCAGCACCTGACGCAGGAAGGAGCGCGCGTATGATCCGTCTGACCCAGATCCAGAAATTTTTCGGTCCAACCCAGGTGCTCAAGGGCATCGACCTGGAGCTTGCCGCCGGCACGGTCACCGCATTGATCGGCCCGTCCGGCAGCGGCAAGAGCACGCTGTTGCGTTGCGTCAACCTGCTGGAAACGCCTCAGCACGGCAGCGTGCAGGTAGGCGACGCACGCATCGACTTCGACCATCGCGGCCAGCACACGCGCCACGCCATTCAGGCGCTGCGCCGTCAGACCGGCATGGTTTTTCAGAACTTCCAGCTGTTTCCGCACCGCACGGTGATGCAGAACGTGACCGAGGGCCTGCTGACGGTGCAGAAGTGGCCGCGCGACAAGGCGCGCGACCGCGCGATGGCCCTGCTCGACAAGGTGGGCATGGCGCACAAGGCCGACGCCTGGCCGGCGACGCTCTCCGGCGGTCAGCAGCAGCGCGTGGCGATCGCGCGCGCGCTGGCGCCGGAACCGCAAGTGCTGCTGTGCGACGAACCCACCTCGGCGCTCGATCCGGAGCTCGCCGGCGAGGTGGTCGAAGTGCTGCGCAAACTGGCGCAGGAAGGCACGACCATGCTCATGGCCACGCACGACTTGCGTCTGGCGGCCAACATCGCCGAGCACGTGGTGTTTCTCGAGGACGGCGTGGTGCTCGAATCCGGCACGCCGGCGGCGGTATTCGGCCAGCCGCGGCATCCGCGCACCGTGGATTTCGTCTCGACGCTGACCGGCGCGCAGCAACTGGCGCCGACCATTCACGGTTAATCAATCGCCCGCCCGGCCCCGCGCCGGGCATTTTTTGCCCCTGTACTGTGGCAAAAGCGTCAAAAGCTGATCGCTGTCTAACAAAATCGCGATTTCCGGGCCATTGGGCTCCGGTCTTCCTGCATACTGTGGGCGCGCCACGCTGCGTGCTTCTCCCTTAACAAACACGACGCTTTACCTCACGATCGATGCTGAGAATAAAAGGCCGTTTCATGCCAGGCGCCGTCCTGCACCGAGTCGTACTGCTATTGCTGATCGTTTTGTCGCCCGCCCAGGCGTTCGCCGCAGCGCCCGTCGCACGGCCCACGCTGGTGCTGGCGTTCAGCCCCCTACCGCCATGGCGGGTGATCGACGCCCACGGCCAACCCTCCGGTCCCTATTTGGACATCGTCCGTCGTCTGGCCCAGCATGCCGGCATGAATCTGGTGGTGCATACCTGCCCGCTGCTGCGTTGCCTCGACATGCTGCAGCACGGCGATGCCGATGTGGGCATTGGCGTCGCACCGGGGCCGGACCGTTCCGCCATCGTCGACTTCGTGGTACCGCCCTTTGCCGAAGGCAGCACCGTCTGCTTCTATCGCCGCCGCGGCGATACGCGGGCGCGCGTCGCGCAATATGGCGATCTGCGCGGATTGCGCATCGGCGTCACCGACGGCGCGCACTATTTCCCCCGCTTCGACCAAGATGCGCGGCTGATCAAGGACAGCGCGCCGGACAAGATCTCCAACCTGCGCAAATTACTGGCGCGGCGCGTGGACGTCGCTACCATGGTGTGCGGCGAAGCATCGCTGTTGTTGTCACGGCATGAATTCAGCGGTCAGCTGGAGTTGGCCGGACCGCCGGTGAAAACGGGGCCGCGCTACGTGGTATTGGCGTGGCATTCGCCACAGTACGAAAAGAAGGATCGCCTACAGCGGGCGCTGCGGCAGATGATCGCGTCGGGGGAAATCCGCCGCTTGCTCGCCCCGGTAGAACAAAACACGCAACGCTAACGCGTCAGCATCAAATCGGGGCGGTCGCTGCACAGCATGTCCACGCCCCAGCTCAGTAGCTTGCGCGCGCGCAGCGGATCGTTGACGGTGTAGGCCATGATGCGGTAGCCCTGGCTATGCAGCTTTTGCACCGCATCCTGGGTCAGCGCGCGGTGATCGGCGTGCAATGCCGCCGCGGCGCACTGGTTCAGCTCGGTCAGATAATCGAGGGGGATGTCCTCTACCAGGCAGGCGCGCGGCAGCTCCGGCACCGCCTGGCGCGCGGCGCGCAGCGCCGAAGGCGAAAAGGAAGACAACAGCGGCTGCACGGCCGCGCCGCGCCATAATTCCTTCGCCGCCAGCGCCACCTTGCGCCCGGTTTCCTCATCCTGGCCCGGGTTGGGTTTGATTTCGAGATTGACCGCCACGCCGTTGGGTATGCAAAACGCGGCCAGCTCCTCCAGCGTCGGCAATACCTCGCCGCGATAGGCGCGATGGTGTTTGACGCCGCAATCGAGCTCGCGCAACTGGGCCATGGTCAGCGCGCCGGCCGGCCCGGCACCGGTGGTGGTGCGCTCCAGGGTATCGTCATGCAACAGGAACAAAACGCCGTCGGCCGACAGTTTGACATCGCATTCCACCGCGCGCACGCCGATCTTATAGCCGCGGCGCAAGCCCGTCAGCGTGTTTTCCGGCGCCAGGGAGCCGCCCAGACGATGGGCGAAAATACGCGGGTAGGGCCAGGGCTGCATGTCATCCTCGTTTATGCCGGCTGGATCATCATGCAGCGGATATTAAACCATTCCTTTGGAATTCATGGACTTTTTTTCAAAAGGCGACCCGAGATTTTGCCTTTTGGTTTGAACGATTTACTTCTTTTGGATAAGGAATTAACGTCAGAGCGGGAGAAATGCGGTTTTTCAATACGGAGAGGCTGTTGTCGAACGGCAACGGCGCCATGGGCCGTCACGCTTTGGCCAAAAATTTTTTGCAATGCAATATTCACCGGAAAAACGTTGCGCCGCGTTGATTATTAGCGGGTAGATAAAACGATAGCCAGTGTCTTTTATCGCCATACGCAAAAATGCCATTTATCTCGCAGGCCATCGTTAGAAGAAACGTATTGCACGTAATCGGCGCATAAATTAGATTCTTTTCACCCGATCGTAATAAATTTCGCGCCGCTCGGGTACACCCCATCTTGTATTTAATGCCATTTGACTTTTTGCGAAAGGACAATAATGCAGATTGCTATTCCGGCCGAGTCCCTGGCTGGCGAAGCGCGTGTGGCCGCCACACCGGAAACGGTGAAAAAACTGGTGGCCCTGGGACATAGCGTCGTGGTCGAACGCGGCGCGGGCCTGAAGTCGGCCATCCTGGACGACGCTTTCGTCGCTGCGGGCGCCACTGTGGCCGAGAGCCGCCGCGCCGCCCTGTCGCAAGGCGACATCGTGCTGAAGGTGCGTCCGGCGACGGAAGACGAGCTGGCCGAGATGAAACCCGGCGCCGCGCTGATCTCGCTGATGAACCCCTTTGCCAATCCGACGCTGCCCGCGATGGCGGAAAAGAAACTGTCGGCCTTCGCCATGGAGCTGCTGCCGCGCACCACGCGCGCCCAGTCGATGGACGTGCTGTCCTCGCAGAACAACATCGCCGGCTACCGCGCGGTGCTGTTGGCGTGCCAGTACTACCCGCACTTCATGCCGATGCTGATGACCGCCGCCGGTACCGTCAAACCGGCACGCGTGCTGATTCTCGGCGTGGGCGTGGCCGGCCTGCAGGCCATCGCCACCGCCAAGCGTCTCGGCGCGGTGGTGGAAGCCTTCGACGTGCGCCCCGCCACCAAGGAGCAAGTCGAGTCGATGGGGGCCAAGTTCGTTGAAGTGCCGATGACCGACGAGGAAAAGGCGGCCAACGACGGCGTCTACGCGAAGGAAATGTCCGACGACTACAAGCGCCGCCAGGCCGAATTGGTCGACAAGCACGCCCGCCAGGCAGACATCGTCATCACCACCGCGCTGATTCCGGGCCGGCCGGCGCCGCGGCTGTTGTCCGCCGACACCGTGCGCGGCATGAAGCCGGGTTCGGTGATCATCGACATGGCGGCCGAAAGCGGCGGCAACTGTGAACTGACCGTCAGCGGCGAGGTCACGCGGACCGACCAAGGCGTCACCCTGGTCGGCACCCACAATCTGCCGAGCCTCTTGGCCGCCGACGCCTCCAGCCTCTATGCGCGCAACCTGCTGACCTTCCTCGGTCTGATGCTGACCAAGGAAGGCTTCACCATCGCGCTGGAAGACGATCTGGTGGCCGCCACGCTGATCACCCACAACGGCGAAGTTCGCTTCGGCAAGGCGCAGGGCTGAACGCGCCGCCACAGGGAATAAGGAATTCACAACATGGTTGATCCGTTCATCACCAGTTTCACCATTTTCGTTCTGGCCGTTTTCGTGGGCTACCACGTGGTCTGGAACGTCACCCCGGCCCTGCACACCCCGCTGATGGCGGTGACCAACGCGGTGTCGGGCCTGATCATCGTCGGCGCGCTGCTGCAGGTGGTCGACATCAACGGTCAGTCGATCACGCTGACCTCGGTGCTCGGCGCCATCGGCATCTTTTTGGCCAGCATCAACATCTTCGGCGGCTTCCTGGTGACCCAGCGCATGCTCGAAATGTTCAAGAAGAAACGCTAAGGAACCGACGATGCAAAACATTTCCGCAATCCTGTATCTGATTGCCGCCGTACTGTTCATCCTGGCGCTCAAGGGGCTGTCCTCGCCAGTGACCGCGCGCCGCGGCAACTTGTTCGGCATGATCGGCATGGTCATCGCCATCGGCACCACCTTCCTGATCATGGACAAGCCGGTGCTGGCGCTCATCGGCGCCGCCATGGCCGCCGGCGCCTTGATCGGCGCCTACAAGGCGCGCACGGTCGAAATGACCGGCATGCCGGAGCTCGTGGCCGCCATGCACTCGCTGGTCGGTCTGTCGGCGGTGTTGATCGCCGTTGCCTCGATCTTCCATGCCGGCCTCGAACACACGGCAGACCAGAAGGTCGAGCTGTTCATCGGCGCCTTCATCGGCGCCATCACTTTCACCGCCTCGGTGATCGCCTACGGCAAGCTGTCGGGCAAATTCGGCTCCAAGTCGGTGGTGTTCGGCGGCCAGCATCTGCTCAACCTGGTGATGGCCATCGTCATGGTCGGCTTCGGCGTCGCTTATTTCGTCGGCGACAGCCACGCGGCCTTCCTCGCCATGGTGGCGGTGGCGCTGGTGCTGGGCGTGACCTTGATCATTCCGATCGGCGGCGCCGACATGCCGGTGGTGGTGTCGATGCTCAACTCGTACTCGGGCTGGGCGGCGGCCGGCATCGGCTTCACCCTCAACAACCCGGTGCTGATCATCGGCGGCGCCTGCGTCGGCTCCAGCGGCGCGATCCTGTCCTACATCATGTGTAAGGCGATGAACCGCTCGATCGTCTCGGTGCTGCTCGGCGGCTTCGGCGCCGAGGCCGGCAGCGGCGGCGGCGGTTCGTCGGCGCCGAAGAACTACCGCTCGGGCTCCGCCGAGGACGCGGCCTTCCTGATGGCCAACGCCGACTCGGTGATCATCGTTCCGGGCTATGGCCTGGCGGTGTCGCGCGCGCAACACGCGCTGCAAGAATTCGCCACGCTGCTGACCGAGCGCGGCGTCAACGTGCGCTACGCCATCCACCCGGTGGCCGGCCGCATGCCGGGGCACATGAACGTGCTGTTGGCCGAAGCCGACGTGCCGTACGAGCAAGTGCTGGAGATGGAGGAGATCAACTCCGACTTCGCCAACACCGACGTGGTGCTGGTCATCGGCGCCAACGACGTGGTCAACCCGGCGGCGCAGAAGGACAAGTCGAGCTCGATCTACGGCATGCCGATTCTGGAAGCCTACAAGGCGCGCACGGTGATCATCGTCAAGCGCTCGATGAGCACCGGCTACGCTGGCCTGGACAACGATCTGTTCTACATGGACAAGAGCATGATGGTGTTCGGCGACGCCAAGAAGGTGGTCGAGGACCTGGTGAAATCAGCCGATCACTAAGGCCTGTCTCAGTGTTCGGCGCAATGCCGCGCGTCGCGCGGCGATTGCGCCCTACGCAACGGGACACGCATTCGCGTAGGGCGCAATCGCCAAAGGCAGTGCGCCGCGGTCTCCAAAACCAAACCCCGCCGAGGCGGGGTTTGGTTTTACTGCAGCGCGGCAGGTGCCCGCCTGTCGCGCGGTTCCCAAGTTTGATGCTGATTCAAGCAGCGAGCTTTACTGATTGCTGGCGTTCCCGCCTTGCGCCGGCGCCGAGGCGTCGCTCTGATTTTGCGCCGCGCCCGAGCTTTGATTGGTCGAAGACTCTGCTGCCCAGCTGAAGCCGGCCAACAGCGAAGCGATCATGGCGAAGGCAAGGACGATTTTTTTCATGGGGATACCTTTCTTTGGATTAATCATCGCCCCCTTCCTAGTGCAAGCGCCGTGCCAGCTCGATTGAATCGTTGAAAATCAATCACTTGGCTTAAATCGCGTCTTTTTACCCCGTCTGTTTTGTCACCCTGCGGCGACAACCAACGACGCCGCCAAGCCAAGTCATTGATTTCAGCGTCCTTTTTTTGTCACCCCACGACGACAGCCTTATTCGGTGGTGCTGGGATTCCAAAAAGCCTGCTTGATGTACGGCAAATGCTTGAGCAGATCGGCAATGCGGTCGAGCTCGTCGGCATCGACCGAGGTCGACAGCAGCGTGGCGGTCAGCTCCACCTCGTCGTCGCCGAACGGCTCGACATCCATGTCGCCCAGCGGGTACTTGGCGGTTTCCAGCAGGTGGTCGATCATCGACAGCACCTGCTTTTGCGCCGCGCCATCGCAGATCACGCAGAGCTGATAGGTGACCTCGCTGCTGCTCTCGTGGATCGGCTGGCGGTTGATGGCGTTGACCACCGGCCGCAACAGCGTGTTGGCCGCCAGCACGAACACCGTGGTCAGCAATGAGGCATCCAATAGCCCCGCGCCGGCACAAGCGCCGACCGCGGCCGAGCCCCACAGCGTCGCGGCGGTATTGAGCCCGCGCACGTTCAGCCCGTCTTTCATGATGGTGCCGGCGCCGAGAAACCCGACCCCGGACACGACATAGGCGGCAACGCGCATGGCGCTGGTGGCGCCGTCCATGCGCACCGCCATATCGACGAAGGCGGCGGCGCCGACCGCCACCAGCGTGTTGGTGCGCAATCCCGCGGTCCGCTGGCGGTACTGCCGCTCGTAGCCGATGGCCGTGCCGAGAATAAAGGCGACGGTGAGGCTGATCAGCGATTTGCCGAAGGCCGCGAGATCGAAGTGAAACATCGTATTCAACATGGCTTGCTCCTGGTGGATGGCTCAGGGCGCCATGACAGCAGACGGCCGCGCGCCGGCGGCAAGCCGAACGGCATCATCGAATCTTTTTGCGTGCGGGATCGGAAGCGAAAGGTCCGGAAAACGCACCGTCTACCAGGACGAGACGGCGGCGGACAAAGCGGGTCGGCGGCGGTCAGGCCTGGGGGACGAAGAGCCGATGGGGCTGACAACTCTGACTGTCCAAGGCGATACCCCCGCATATTTAAAAGGACGTTTATTATAGTTTTTTGACATAATGTGAGTCAACCTGTCCAAAAGATATGCTATCACTATGATTAAAAACAAAAAAACAGTCAGACAGGAGGCACCTATGCGACGGATATTATTAATCATTGGGTTAATTTTATCGTGCTGGAGTCCGGCGCGAGCGGATAACCTGATCACGCTGCACTACGCGCCGGCCGGCCCGATTTACGATTACCGCTGGCAGGTCTTGGCGCTGGCGCTGGCTCACACCACCGATGAAGGACCGGTCCATATGCTGCCGCTGGCGGATGCGCCGGTCAGCCAGCTACGGCTCGAGGCGCTGGTACAGCAGCACGAGCTCGACGTGGTGTGCTTCTCCAGCACACCGGAACGCGAAGCCACACTGCGGCCGATTCGCGTCGATATCCTGCGCGGCATGCTCGGCTACCGCATTTTGCTGATCCGCGACAGCGACCAAGCACGCTTCAACCGCCTCGACGACAACACGCTGCGACAGCAAGTCACGCTGGGGTTCAACAACCAGTGGGCGGATTACCCGATCCTCACCGGCAATCACTTTCATGTGATGGGCACGGTCGGCTACGACTCGCTGTTCGCCATGCTGTCGGCGGGACGGTTCGACGCCTTTCCGCGCGGGCTGAATGAGGTCGGACCCGAGCTGGCCGTCTACCAGCCCAAGTATCCGAACATCGCGGAAGAGAAATCGTTGGCGCTGTTCGTCAACTACCCGGTGTATTTCTGGGTCCGGCGCGACAACGCCGTCTTGGCCACGCGCATCGAACGCGGCCTCAAGCTCGCCATGGCCGATGGCTCGTTCAAGGCGCTGTTCCTGCACACCCACGCCGAGGAAATCGACAAGGTGCGGCGCGAGCATCGCCGCGTGGTCTATTTGACCAACCCGCAGCTGCCGCCCGGCACGCCGCCGGCCGACACCAGCTGGTGGTGGCATTCGCACTAGGGCCTGTCTGGCGCAATGCCGCGCGTCGCGCGGCGATTGCGCCAGGCTGTTGATTTAGTGGTTTGCAGCGGTTGCGGAGGACCCGGCAAAGCCGGGCCTTAGTGGCAACTGACTGATTTCGCAGCCTGCCCATCGATTCCCACTCCCCCTGCCCTCTCCCTGAGAGGGGGCGCTCGCTTCGCGAGCATGGGTTTGTCAACACCCTCGCGCAATGCCGCGCGTCGCGCGGCGATTGCGCCTTACGGTCCTGATCGGCGGCGTTCAATACACGACGTTCAACACGTTCCAATGGTCGCTGTCCACCCGCGACAGCGTGACCGGCGCGTGCTGCAGGTTGCCCTGGGCATCGAAGCGGAAATCCGCGGTCACGCCCTGGTAGCGGGTCGAGGCGATCATCGGCAGGAACTTGTCCGGTTCGGTCGAATTGGCGCGCTTCATGGCGTCGGCCACCAGCATCACGCCGTCGTAGAACTGCGGCCCGAGCAGCACCACGTCCTGGTTGTAGCGCGCCTTATAGCGGGTGAGGAAAGTCTTGCCGGCCGGCCGCGCGGTCAAGAGGCCGCCGGCCGCCGCCGAATAGTTGCCGTTGGCGTCGGCGCCGGCCAGTTGGATGAAGGTCGGCGTATTGAGCATGTCGCCGCCCATGAGCTTCGCGCCCACGCCCAGCTGCTTGAGCTGGCGCGCCATCGGCGCGGCCTGGGCATCGGCGCCGCCGTAGAAGATCACCTCCGGACGCCGGGCCTTGAGCGAGGTTAGGATGGCGCTGAAATCGGTCGCCTTGTCGGTGGTGTACTCGCGCGCCACCGGCTGGATGCCTAGCGCGGTCAGCGATTTGACGAACTCATCGGCAATGCCCTGACCGTAAGCGGTGCGGTCGTCGACCACGGCGATGCGCTTGGCGTGCAATTTTTGCACCGCGTAACGGCCGAGCGCGCCGCCGATCTGGCTATCGCTGCCGACCAGACGGAAGGTAGTCTTATAGCCGGAGAGGGTATAGGCCGGATTGGTCGACACAGACAGCTGCGGAATGCCGGCCGCGGCATAGAGGTGCGACGCCGGAATCGACACACCGGAGTTGAAGTGGCCGATCACCGCCTTGACCCCGGCATCGATCAGGCGCTGCGCCACTTCGGTGCCGATGCGCGGATCGGCCTGGTCGTCTTCCGACACCAACTCGAAATGCAGCTTTTGCCCGCCGACGCTGATCGGCTTGGCGTTCAAGTCGTCGATGGCCATTTTGATGGCGTTTTCGTTGTCTTTGCCGTAGTGCGCTTGCGGACCGGTCAGCGGCGAGGCGAAACCGATCTTCACCACGGTATCGGCGTAAACGGATACCGACAGGGCCAGCGCGGCGCCGGCCACCCAGACTGCACAGGATTGTGGCTTCATGACATGCATCTCCTTGGTTGGACTGCAGAGGCGTTAAAAGCGGGTGAGTCGGTAAGGGGTGAGATCGAGCGAGGCCTCGCGCCGGCAGATCTGCTCGGTCAGCAAGGCGCCGGTGGTGGCGGCGAGCGTCAGGCCCAGGTGGCCGTGGCCGGTGGCGAAATACAGCCCCGGCACGTCCGGCGCCGGGCCGATGACCGGCAGCGTATCGGGCACCGAGGGCCGGTTGCCCATCCACACGCTCATGTCGGAGGTATCGAACAAGCCGAGAATGCGCTGCGCGCGCTCGACCAGGATATGCGCGCGCCGCCAGTCGGGCGGGGCGTCGCGGTGCGCGAGTTCCACCGTGCCGGCCAGGCGCAGGCCGCCGCCGGCCATCGGCAGAATGACGAAATGCTCGCTGGCGCACTCGATGAAGTGATGCAACGGCACGCCGGCGTTGGGCAGCGTCACGTGATAGCCGCGCTCGCTTTCCAGCGGCACGCGATAACGATGCTGGCGCAAAAAGCGGTCGCTCCAAATGCCGCAGGCGACCACCGCGTTCTCGGCGGCAAGCTCGCCGCTGCGCGCCGTTTTGATGGCCACCCGGCCCTGCGCGTTGTGGCCGATGGACAGCGCCTCGTCGCGAACGAACCGGCCGCCGGCTTGCACAAAGGCATCGAACAGCCCGCGGCTGAACAAATAGGGGTCGTCGACATGCGACCAGGTGGGCACCTCCACCGCCACCTGCCAGACTGGGGCAATCTGCGGCGCCTTGGCGGCGAGTTCGGCGCGGGTGAGCTTGCGCCACAACACGCCATGCACCCGCTTGCTCTGCCACGCCGCGGCGGCGGCCTGGAACTCGCTTTCGCTGCGGTACAGCGTCAGCGCGCCATGACGGCGCCAGAGGTAGCCGACGCCCGCTTGTTCGATCAGCGCGGCGTAATCGTCGTTGACGCGGTTGAGCAGCGCGGCAAGGTGGCTGGTCAGCGCCGCCACGCGCGCCGGGCGGCTGTTGGCGACGAAGCGCGCGAGCCAGGGCAACAGCGCCGGCAGGTAGCGCCAGCGCACCGCCAACGGCCCGAGCGGATTGAGGAGCCAGCCCGGCACCTTGGCCAGCACCCCCGGCTCGGCCAACGGAATCACATCGCTGACGGCGAAGGCGCCGGCATTGCCGAAACTGGTTTCGCACGCCGGTTCGCCACGGTCGAGCAGGGTCACCGGACAGCCGGCCAGGCGCAATTGCAACGCGCAGGCGATGCCGACGATGCCGGCGCCGACCACGATGGTCTCAGGAGCGATCGTCGCGCGCGCATTCATGTCAGCCCACCTCGAAGCCATGAACATAGGGATCGGCCTCGTCGAGCAGCAACCGGTTGTAGCCGGTGACGATGGCCCAGCCGGCAATGCCCGGCACGATGGCCGGCCTGCCGGCGACTTCCGTCTCCTCCTCGATGGTGCCAATGAATTTGCTGCCGATCAGGCTTTCGTGCACCAGCACGTCGCCCTGTTTCATCAAGCCGCGGCCGTAACGCTGCGCCATACGCGCCGAGGTGCCGGTGCCGCAGGGCGAACGGTCGAGCGCGGCCGCGCCGTACAACACGGCGTTGGCGGCATGCGCGTCGGGGGATTTCGGCGCGCCGGTCCATTGCACGTGGCGGATGCCGCGAATCGCCGGGTCGAGCGGATGCACGACCTCATAACGGGCGTTGAGCGCATCGCGCAATGCGTTGCCCATCGCCACCAGTTGCGCCGGCGTGTAGTCGGCCATGTCGCGATAGTTTTCCTGCGCTTCGACGATCGGATAGAAATTGCCGCCATAGGCGATGTCGAGCTTGAGCCGGCCAAGCGGCGCAAGCGTGACCTCGACATCGGTCATGTACAAAAACGACGGCACGTTGCGCAGCTTGACCGACGTGACCTTGCCGTCCTGCTGTTGGTACTGGGCGGTCACCTTGCCCGCCGGCGTATCCAGCTGCAGCACGCCCGGCGTGCGCGGCGTCACCAGCCCATGCTCGATGGCCATGGTCACCACGCCGATCGTGCCGTGGCCGCACATGGGCAGACAGCCGCTGGTTTCGATGTACAGCACCGCCACGTCGCAGTCGTCGCGCGTGGCGGGGTAGAGAAAAGCGCCGGACATCTGCGCGTGGCCGCGCGGCTCGAACATCAGCCCGGTGCGGATCCAGTCGTGGCGGGCGATGAAATCCAGCCGCCGTTCGGCCTGGGTGCGTCCGTTGAGCTCGGGCGCGCCGCGCACCACCAGGCGCACCGGGTTGCCACAGGTGTGCCCGTCGATGCATTCGAATTCATGGATTGCCATAAAGCCTCCGTCTACGTTCCTTCACTTTATGACTTATCAATATTGAATACAATCTCAGCAGTTTATTTTTCTCATCTTCTCGCCACACCCTGATAGGGCAGCGCAACACCATTAGGCAAAAAATACAATAAATACTTTTATTTTTGATAATGTTGCAAAAAAAAGCAACAATGCTGTTGCCATAAAAACAGAACTAGTCCGATTAACTCGACAGATTTAAAACTTGATTTTTGTATACAAAAATTCCAGTATGACGACACCACAGTTATCAATGCCACTGTCGTAGGAGATCACCATGGCCCAACTTTGGCGCGGGGTCTTTCCCGCCGTCACCACCCAATTTCACGCCGACGAATCGCTGGACCTGGCTGCCACCGCGCGCCACATCGCCTGGCAGATCGCCAACGGCGTCGATGGCGTCATCGTCTGCGGCTCGCTGGGCGAAGCGTCGACCCTGACCGCCGAGGAAAAGCTGGCGATTCTGAAAACCGCCAAGGAAGTAGCCGGCGGCAAGCCCGTGCTCCTGACCGTGGCCGAGGACAGCACGCGGGCCGCCGAAGCGCTGGCGCGCGCCGCGCATGCCGCCGGCGCCGACGGCCTGATGGTACTGCCGGCCATGCGCTACGTCTCCGACGCGCGCGAAACGCTCAACCACTACCACCGCGTGGCCGATGCGAGCCCGCTGCCGATCATGATTTACAACAACCCGGTGGCCTACGGCGTCAACATCACCCCGGCGATGTACGCCGATCTGGCGCGCGAAACGAAATTCGTCGCCATCAAGGAGTCGAGCGGCGACATCCGCACGCTGACCGACATCCTCAATGCCGTCGGCCGGCGCTTCGCCTTGTTCAGCGGCGTGGACGACTTGGCGCTGGAGAGCTTGATGATGGGCGCCGACGGCTGGGTGGCCGGCCTGGTGGTGGCCTTTCCGGCGGAGACGGTGGCGATCTACCGCCTGGCGCAGGCGGGACGCTGGGAGGAGGCGCGCGCGCTCTACCGCTGGTTCGCGCCGCTGCTGCATCTGGATGTGTCGATGAAACTGGTGCAAAACCTGAAGCTCGCGCAGAGCCTGGTGGGCCAAGGCAGCGAACACGTGCGCGCGCCGCGCATGCCGCTGGCGGGCGAGGAACGCGAGCGCGTCGAGGCCATCGTGCGCGCAGGGCTTGCCACGCGGCCCGCGCTGCCTTCCCTCTGACATATGGCGTGGTGGTAAGATGACGGCCTGAATCGGGGCTTGCCATGAATAATGTCAACGACACACCGCAAAGTCTGACCACCACCGCCACCGAGAGCATCCGCCAGCGCATCCTGACCGGAGAATGGGCCGATGGCGGCCAATTGCGCCAAGACGCGCTGGCGCGCGAACTGGGCATGAGCCGGGTGCCGATCCGCGAGGCGCTACGCCAGCTCGAGGCCGAGGGGCTCGTCACCATCGTCGAGAATCGCGGCGCGGTGGTGACCCAGCTGTCGCTGCCGGAGATCGTCGAACTCCTGCGCGTGCGGGTGCTGTTGGAGTGCGACGTGCTGCTGGAGGCGATTCCGCGCCAAACCGCCGCCGACATCGCCGAGGCGGGGCAGCTCTTGGCCGAATTCGAGCAAGCCCTCGACCACCGCGACGTCGCCTCGTGGGGCGTGCTCAACGCCCGTTTCCATCTGGCGTTGTATCGCGCCGCCGAACGCCCGCAAACGCTGGCGATCATCGAGCAGCTGCATAACCGCACCGACCGCTACACGCGCATGCAGATCCTGCTCACCGACTTCAACGACCGTGCGCACCGCGAGCACAACCAGCTGCTGGCGCTGTGCCAAGCCAAGGACGCCATCAGCGCCGCCGCCTTTCTGCGCGCGCATATTCTGCATGCCGAGGAAGCGCTGGAAGCCTGGTATCGCGAACAGGCGCTCGCCAAACCGGCCAAACGCGGCCGCAAGCGCAAAGACGGTTAAGCACCTCCAGAGCGTTGGGTGTCCCGTTGGGTAGGGTGCAATCGCCGCGCAACGCGCGGCATTGCGCCGCACACCCGGCGACAGACCCTAGGGTTTGGCTGCGCCGCGGTAGACGGAAAAGTACAGAATTTCCTGCTGATCCATGTTCTCGCGGGTCAGCAGGGTCACGCCGCTGTCGATCGCGCGCGGCGCGTCGGTTTGGCCGCGCAGCATGCGATACGCCAGCGTCACCGCGGTATAGCCCATCTGGAACGGCCGTTGCAGGATCAACAGCGAGATCGACCCCTGGCGCATCGCCGTGAACAAACGGCGGTTGACGTCGAACCCCACCATCATCACCTTGCCCGCCAAGCCCAACCGTTGCAACGTCAACAGCGTGCCTTCCGTGGTGGTTTCATTTGGGGTGAACACGGCGTCGAACCGGCCGTCCAACGGCCGCAGCGCCTGTTCGGAGGCGGCGCGGGCCGAGGCGACGGTCGTACCCAAATAGGGGCTGGCCACCACCGCGAGTCCCGCTTGGCGCAATCTGTCGGCCACACCGCGCTCGCGCTCGTCGGTCGACTGCACGCCTTGCTGCAGCCGCATCAACACCACCCGGCGCAGCCCGGAGCCGGCCAACCGGCGCACGATCTGCTCGCCGGCCAGCCGGCCGGCGGCGTAGTTGTCGGTCGCCACCACGGAAAACGGGGCCGCCGCGGGTTCGCTGCGGTCGATAAACACCACCGGCAATCCCTGGCGCTGCCATTCGCCCACCTGGCGCCCCCGCTCGGGCGCGTTGGGCGCCAGCACCAGCGCCTTACAGCGCTTGGCCATCACCCGTTCGATCAACAGCAACTGTCCCTCGCGGTCGGTTTCCGTTTGCGGCGTCAGGTAGACCACCTTGACCCCCAACTCGCGTCCCGCGGCCTTGGCGCCCTCGCCGATCACCCGCCAGAAGCTGGCGCCGCCGCCGGCGCCGACTACGCCGATACAAGCGCCGTCAGCCGCCGGCACGGACAGCAGAACGAGCAGGAACAACAATAGGGGTAGACGCATGGGGCTCTCTCACGGCAAGGCGCTTCCTTCTTCATTCCTAGCCTATCGCCCATGCAGATACAACGGATTCTCATTCGCCGCCAAGGCGGCTGTTCAGATAACGCTCGGCCGTGTGCCGCAGCGGCGACGGCACCGCCGCCAGCCATTGATTGAAATGCAGGCCAAGCAAGCGGTTGTTGCCGGCGCGTGCCGTCATGGCCGCCGCCAGCGAATCGAATACCGGATCGTCCGGCGCCAGATCGCGCGCGTTCGCCTGCGCGAAGGCGTCGCCATCGGCCCGCCAATCGCAGCGCCCCGCGCGATGGACACCGTGCCCCTGCGCCCACCCGGTAGCGGCCAGCCGCCGCTGCTGCCGCGCGAATGTCGATGGCGGGAACAAATAGCTATCGGCATGCTGCCAGCCGCCGTCGATCTCCACCTGCGTCACCGCGTGAAACAAATAAGACGGCAGACAGCGGTATACCGGCGCGGGCACGGCTTGGCGCAACACGCGCTTGTCCAGCCGGACAAAGCGCAGACGCGCGCGAATGCCGGCCGCCGTCAGCAAGGCGCGCATCACATCGCCCTGGGCGTTGCAGTGGCCGCGCCGGCAAGCCAACGTCTGCTGCGGCGTGACGGTTTCGAAGCCGAGCGTGAAGCCAAAGGCGATGTGGTCGCGCACATAGTCGTGTATCGCCACGGCCCGCTCGCGCGCGCTATCGAATGGTCCCTCGGCGCAGAGCCGCCGCAACACTTCCTCCAGCATGAACAGGCTCCAAACAATATGATTTTGGGATAAATATACCAGCTGCGTCATACCGCCCGCCATCAAGAACCGGCAATCCCTTGCCGATCAGTAACATACGGCGTATCATGCCGCCCTTTTTCCCCCTTGGCCCGACCTTCATGACGCTCCCGACGACCGCTTTGGCTTGTGGCATCGACTTCGGCACCTCCAATTCGACCGTGGGCTGGCACCAAGCCGGCCACGAACCGTTGGTGCCGTTGGAAAACGGCGAGACGACGCTGCCGTCGGTGGTGTTTTTCGATTACGAGGAAGACCGCATCCATTACGGCCGCGCCGCGCTCGACACTTATATGCAAGGCGACGAGGGGCGGTTGATGCGCTCGCTCAAAAGCCTGCTCGGTTCGAGCCTGCTGGACGGGCAAACCGAAGTGCAGGGGCGCGCCTTGCCGTTCCGCCAGCTGCTGACGGTGTTCATCGCCGAACTCAAGCGCCGCGCCGAGGCGCACGCCGGCCGGCCATTCGAGCACGCGGTGCTGGGACGCCCGGTCTTCTTCGTCGACGACAATCCGCGCGCCGACCAGCTGGCGCAAGACACGCTGGCCGAGATTGCGCGCCAGGTCGGCTTGCGCGAGGTAAGTTTCCAGTTCGAACCGATCGCCGCCGCCATGGATTACGAATCGTCGATCACGCGCGAGGAGCGCGTGCTGGTGGTGGACATCGGCGGCGGCACCTCCGACTTCACCCTGATCCGCCTCTCGCCCGAGCGCCGCGGGCTCGACGAACGCCAATCGGACGTGCTGGCCACCGGCGGGGTGCACATCGGCGGCACCGACTTCGACCGTGCCTTGAGCCTGTCGCAGGCCATGCCGCTGTTCGGCTATCGCACCCAGCTGCGAAACGGCGCCGAGATGCCGTCGAGCTACTATTTCAATCTGGCCACCTGGCACACCATCAACCAGCTTTATACCCGCAAAACCTGGATGGATCTGCAGGACGTCTACCGCGATGCCGTGGCCTTGCCCTTGCTCGACCGGCTGTTCAACCTGATCAACCAACGCGCCGGGCACCGGCTGGCGATGCAGGTCGAACAAGCCAAGATCGACTTGTGCGCGGCCGACGAAGCCCTGCTCGACCTGACTCACCTGGAGCCGGATCTGCTCGCGCGTTTCTCGCAAGCGCAGATGGAACTGTCGCTGACGCCGCTGATCGACCAGATCGGCCGCACCGCCCATGGCGTGCTGCAGGATGCCGGCCTCAACGACGATCAGATCGACACGCTGTACTTCACCGGCGGGGCCAGCGCCATCCCCTGGCTGCGCCGGCGCATCGCCGAGCTGTTTCCCACGGCGCGCCACGTCGAAGGCAACCGGTTCGGCAGTATCGGCTGCGGTTTGGCGCTGGAGGCGGCGCGGCGCTACGGTTGATGCGGCGCAACATACCATTTGTCTAGCCAACTATCCCTGCGTTAGCATGGACTGTCCCACCGACCTTCAGGAGAGACAGCCATGCCGACGCTCACCATCCGCCATTCCCGCCCAACTGACGCCGAAGCGGTACGCGACATCTATGCTTGCCCCTCGGTCCAAGCCGGCACCCTGCAGCTGCCGTACCCGTCGCTGGAACTCTGGCAGCAGCGCGTCGGCGAGCACCGGCCGAACCACTACAGCCTGGTGGCAGAACGCGATGGCCGCGTGGTCGGCCAGCTCGGCCTGGAAGTCAACGCCAACCCGCGGCGCAAGCATGCGGCCCACTTCGGCATCGGCGTCATGGAGTCCGAACAAGGGCAGGGCATCGGCAGCCGGCTCTTGGCCGCGGCCATCGACTTGGCCGACAACTGGCTCAACGTCACGCGGCTGGAGCTGACGGTCTACATCGACAATCCGGCGGCCATCGCCCTGTACCGGAAATTCGGCTTCGTGATCGAAGGCGAATCAGTGGGTTACGCCTTCCGGCAAGGCGAATTCGTCAATGTTTTCCATATGGCGCGCCTTCGCGCATAATTTGACAATCAGTGATTGATTATCAAAAAAAAGACGAAACTGCTTCTTGAGCCGCGCACTGATTTCCGCTCGCCGCACGCGGCATAATCGCGAAACCCTATCTTGCTACTGAGGATTCATGATGAATATTGCCGACATCGCCCTATCGCGCCACGCCACCAAGGCCTTCGACCCCGCGCGCAAGATCCCGGCCGAGCTCGCCGGCCAGATCGAAACGCTGCTGCGCTTCAGCCCGTCGTCCACCAACGCGCAGCCGTGGCACTTCTTCATCGCCGACAACGACGCCGGCAAGGCGCGCATCGCCAAGGCGGCGCAAGGCGCTTATGGCGCCAACGAGCCGAAGATCCGCAACGCGTCGCATGTGGTGGTGTTCTGCACCCGCGCGGCCATGGACGATGCGCACCTGGCGGCCGTGTTGGCGCAGGAAGCGCGCGACGGCCGTCTGCCGACCGACGAGGCCCGCGCCAATCAACATCGCGGCCGTTCGTTCTACGTCAACATGCACCGCTTCGAGCGCCGCGACGCGCAGCACTGGATGGAAAAGCAGGTCTATCTGGCGGTCGGCACGCTCTTGCTCGGCGCCGGCGCGCTCGGCATCGACGCCTGCCCGATCGAGGGCTTCGATCAGGCGCTGTTGGACGAGGAGCTCGGTCTGCGCGAACGCGGCCTGACGAGCGCGGTCATCGTGGCGCTCGGCTATCGCAGCGACGACGATTTCAACGCCAAGCTGCCCAAGTCGCGCCTGCCGACAGAGGCGGTCATCACCCGCCTGTGACATGCGCCTCGGCGATCTGACGATTTTCGTGCTTGCGGCCGACAGCGGCAGTCTGTCGGCCGCCGCGCGCGCGCTCGACATCACCCCGGCGGTCGCCAGCGCCGCCATCAAACGGCTGGAAGACGAGCTGGGCACGCGTCTGTTGGCGCGCTCCACGCGCAGCCTGCGTCTGACGCGCCAAGGCGAACAGTATCTGGAACACGCGCGCGCCGCGCTCGCCTCGTTGCAGGCAGGCCGCGACACGCTGGCGCGCGATCAGCAGCAGATCGGCGGCAAACTCACGCTGGCCATGCCGTCCGACCTGGGGCGCAACCTGCTCGCGCCGTGGCTGGACGAATTTCTGCGCGAGCACCCCGCGCTATCGCTGCACATCCGCCTAAGCGACCATCTGACCGATCTCTACCGGCAGCCGGTCGACCTCGCCATCCGCTACGGCCAGCCGGAAGACTCGTCGCTGATCGCGCTGCCGCTGGCGGCGGACAACCGCCGCGTGCTGACCGCCACGCCTGACTATCTGCGCCATCATGGCCAGCCGCGCCATCCCGACGACCTCGCGCGGCACAACTGCCTGCGCTATGCGTTGAGCGATCTGACTCACGATCAGTGGACCTTCTGGCGCGACGGCCAATCGACCAGCGTGCGGGTCGCCGGCGACCGCATCGCCGACGATGGCGACATGGTGCGGCGCTGGGCGCTGGCCGGCCTGGGCCTGGCCTATAAATCGCAGTTGGACGTGCTCGCCGATCTGCGCGCCGGCCGGCTGCAAACCGTGCTGGGCGATTGGCAGGGCGAGCCCGCCCCGATTTATCTGTTGTGCGCGCACCGCCAGATGCTGTCGCCGGCCATCGACCGCTTGCGCCGTTTTCTGCAACAGCGCATCGCCGACTATCTGGCGGGTGACTAGTACTACGTTGGCGCAATGCCGCGCGTGGCGCGGCGATTGCTCCCTACGACCTCGGATGCGCACTCGTGTAGGGCGCACTCGCCGAAGGCAGTGCGCCACAAACACGCGCGCCGATCCGCCAGGTAGAATCGGATATCACCATGGATTTGTTCAGAAAGGTCCGCCATGCAGGAATTTGCAGAAGACATCTACACCGAGGACGACGACCGCGACGTCACTACCTTGAATAATCTGGGCCCGCTCACCCCGATGGCGGGCATCTGGCAAAGCGTGCGCGGCCAGGACGTCAAGCCGGTGGCCGAAGGCACCGAGGAACAGACCTACGTGGAACGGATGGAACTGCAGCCGATCGATCCGCAGCCCAACGGGCCACAATTGCTGTACGGCCTGCGCTACCACACGCACATCGTCAAGCCGGGCGAGGTGGAGACCTACCATGACCAGGTCGGCTACTGGCTGTGGGAGCCGGCCACCGGCACGGTCATGCACACGCTGACCATCCCGCGCGGCATGGCGGTGCTGGCGGTGGGCAAGGCGGCGCCCGACGCCAAAACGTTCGAATTGGTGGCGACCAAGGGCGGCGCCGGCTGTGGTATCAGTTCCAGCGCCTTTCTGGAATATGCGTTCGATACGGTCGAGTTCCGCATCAAGGTGACGATGCACGACGACGGCAGCTGGACCTACGACGAAGATACGGTGATGAAGATTCTGGGACGCGACGAGCTGTTCCACCACACCGACCGCAACCATCTGCAAAAAATCGGCGAGCCCACGCCCAATCCGCTGGCGCGCACTTAAAACAGGCTTGTCGCGCGAATGCCGGTACTCTCTCCCGGCATTCGCTTGGGTCTTTTTATCTGTATGTCCTAAAAAACATACTGCATATACTGTGCACGACAAAGGCAGATCACATGCCTTGGCCATCACAACGAGAGAGAGACCCCACCATGAACGCCTACCCGAGCCGCCCCAGCGTGGCCAGCGTCAAACTATTGATCAACGGCGCGTTTGTCGATTCGCATAGCCAAGAATGGCGCGAGGTCGTCAACCCCGCCACGCAGGAGACCTTGGCGCGCGTGCCGATGGCCACGCCGGCCGAAGTCGACGCGGCCGTGGCCGCCGCCGAAGCCGCTTTCCCCGGCTGGAAGAACACCCCCATCAGCGCGCGCATGCGCATCATGCTCAAATTGCAGGAGCTGATCCGCGCCAACCTGCCGCGCATCGCCAAGACACTGACCGCCGAACAGGGCAAAACGCTGGCCGACGCCGAGGGCGATATCTTCCGCGGCTTGGAGGTGGTCGAGCACGCCTGCGCGGTCGGCACGCTGCAATTGGGCGAATTCGCCGAAAACGTCGCCGGCGGCGTCGACACCTACACGCTGCGCCAGCCGCTCGGCGTCTGCGTCGGCATCACGCCGTTCAATTTCCCGGCGATGATTCCGCTGTGGATGTTTCCGATGGCCATCGTCTGCGGCAACACCTTCGTGCTCAAGCCCTCCGAACAAGATCCGCTCTCGACCATGCAGCTGGTCGAATTGGCGCTGGAAGCCGGCGTGCCCAAAGGGGTGCTCAACGTCATGCATGGCGGCAAGGACGTGGTAAACGCGCTATGCGCGCACCCCGCGGTCAAGGCGGTGTCCTTCGTCGGCTCGACCGCGGTCGGCACGCACGTGTACCGGCTGGCCAGCGAGCACGGCAAGCGCGTGCAGGCGATGATGGGCGCCAAGAACCATGCCGTGGTCTTGCCCGACGCCAACCGCGAACAGACGGTCAACGCGCTGGTGGGCGCCGGCTTCGGCGCCGCCGGGCAGCGCTGCATGGCGACCTCGGTGGCGGTGCTGGTGGGCGCCGCCCGCGACTGGCTGCCCGACATCGTCGCGCGCGCCCGCGCGCTCAAGGTCAACGCCGGCATCGAGCCCGGCGCCGACGTCGGCCCGGTGGTATCGCGCGCGGCCAAGGCGCGCATTCTCGGTCTGATCGAATCCGGCCTGCGCGAGGGCGCCACGCTGGCACTCGATGGCCGCGACGTCAGCGTGCCGGGTTACGAGCAAGGCAACTTCATCGCCCCGACACTGTTTAGCGACGTGCGTGCCGACATGGAGATTTACCGCCAGGAGATTTTCGGCCCGGTGCTCTTGGTCATGACGGTCGACACGCTGGACGAGGCCATCGCGCTGGTGAACCGCAACCCGTTCGGCAACGGCGTCGGCCTCTTTACGCAAAGCGGCGCGGCGGCGCGCAAATTCCAATCTGAGATCGACGTCGGCCAGGTCGGCATCAACGTGCCGATTCCGGTGCCGCTGCCGTTCTTCAGCTTCACCGGTTCGCGCGGCTCGAAGCTCGGCGATCTCGGCCCCTACGGCAAGCAGGTGGTGCAGTTCTACACCCAGACCAAGACCGTGACCGCGCGCTGGTTCGACGACGAGGCCGCCGACGGCGTCAACACCACCATCCGCCTGCGTTGAGGAGCACCGCAATGAACATCGCTTTTATCGGCTTGGGCAATATGGGCGCGCCGATGGCCATGAACCTGCTCAAGGCGGGCCACGCGCTGAAGGTGTTCGATCTGAATCCGGCCGCCATGCAGGCGCTGGCCGAGGCCGGCGCACAGGCGGCGCTGTCGCCGCGCGCGGCCTGCGACGGCGCCGAGTGCGTGCTGACCATGCTGCCGGCGGCGGCGCACGTGCATAGCGTACTGACCGCCGACGAGGGCGTGCTGGCCGGCATCGCGCCGGACGTGCCGCTGATCGACAGCAGCACCATCGACCCGGCGAGCGCCCAGCGCTTCGCCGAATTGGCCGCGCGCCAAGGCACCCCGTTCGCCGACGCGCCGGTCTCCGGCGGCACCGGCGGCGCCGCTGCCGGCACGCTGACCTTCATGGTCGGCGCGAGCCCGGCACTGTTCGAGCGCATCCAGCCGGTCTTGACCGCCATGGGCAAGCACATCGTCCATTGCGGCGGCGTCGGCATGGGTCAAACGGCCAAGATCTGCAACAACCTGGTGTTGGGCGTGTCGATGGCGGCGGTGGCCGAGGCCATGTCGCTCGGCGCAGCGCTCGGCATCGATACCAAGATTCTGGCCGACATCATCAACACCTCCAGCGGCCGCTGCTGGAGCTCGGACACCTACAACCCCTACCCCGGCATCGTCGAAACCGCGCCGGCGTCGCGCGGCTACAGCGGCGGCTTCGGCGCCGACCTGATGTTGAAGGATCTGGGGCTCGCCACCGGCGCGGCCAAGTCGGTGCATCAGCCGGCGTTCATGGGCGCGCTGGCCGAGCAGCTGTATCAAGCGCTCAGCCAGCGCGGCGACGGCCGGCTGGATTTCTCGGCCATCATCAAGCTCTACCGGGACGCTTAAGCTGGCGCACTGCGCCCTACGCGAAGTGTAGGGTGCAATCGCCGCGCGGCGCGCGGCATTGCACCAAACATCTCCGTTAGAACAGCGCCGTCAAGCTCATGGACTGCGCCTGCAACTGCTGGCACGGCTTGGCCAGCAGCGCATCCAACTGCGTGGGCGGCAACGGCGGCGCGTCGGCTTGGCCATGGCGCACACGGATATGGCGCAGCGCGTGCTCGACCTCGCTGAGCTCAGTGGCCAGGCGGTCGAGGCGCGGCAATGTCGCCACCAGCTGATCGAGCGGCGGCAGCCAATCGTCGAGGCCGGTGGCGCGCAAGAGGTCGGGGCTCATGATGCGCATGCGCGTGAGACGGTCGTGCAGGGTGATGAGGTGGGTGGTATAGAGCGAGGCAACCATCAGAATCTCCTAAAAGATTTGAGATCCCTCCCTGGCTGGGAGGGGGCTGTTCCTACGCTCATCGTGGATCAGAAAGCGCCGAGGGCCTTGCGGAAACACCTCGCAGCCCCCGACGGATACGACATCGCGGCCAGGAGAAACCTGGCCGGCGGGGTCGATCCACAATGATTTAGGAGCCCCCACCCTAGGCGATGCGCCGCGCGGCGTCGAAGCTGCGCGGCCGGGGTATTTCACAATGGTGGCATACCTATGCCGCGCGATCCTGCGTCAACAATGATCAACACGGGCGCTCAGCCCTGCGACACCACCAAATCGCCTTCAACGCTGCAGCAGCACGCCAGCACCCAGCCGTCGGCCAGCTCCTGCGCCGACAACGCGCTCTGCGCGCCCATCCGGTAGTCGCCCGACAGCACTTTGACCTTGCAGCTGCCGCAGTCGCCGCTGCGGCAAGCGGCGATCATCGGGATGCCTTGCGCCTCCAGCGCCGCCAGCAGATTGCCGCCGCGCGCCGTTTCGGCGCGGTCGCCCCAGGGTTCGAGCACGATCTGGTGGCGCGGCGCGTCGGCCGGCGCGGTCTCAACCGCCGGCACATTCTTCGGCAGGAAGGTTTCGCTATGGATGCGCGCCTCGGGCACGCCCAATTGGCGCGCGAGCGCGCTGGCGGCTGCCATATAGGTTTCCGGCCCGCAGCTCATCACCGTGCGCGCGGCGATATCGGGCACGAGGCCGGACAGCAGCGTGGCGCTCAATTGGGTGTGCTCGCGGCCGTGCTCGCGGATCAGCCGGTGCAAGGTCAGCTGGCACGGGTGCCGTTGCTGCAGCGCGCGCCATTCGTCGGCGAAAATCACGTCCTGCTCGCGCCGCGCGTGGTAGAGCACCGTCACCGGCGTCCCAGGCCGGTGCGTCAGCAGCCAACGGGTCATCGACATCACCGGCGTGATGCCGCAGCCGGCGGCGAGAAGCAGATAGGCGTCGCCCGGCGCGTGCTCGGGGGTGAAACGCCCTTGCGCCGCCGACAGCCGCAGCCGGTCGCCCGGTTGCACCCGCGCGGTGAGCCAAGTCGAGCCGATGCCGTTTTCGATGCGGCGCACGGTCAGGCTCAGCCCCGGCGTCACGCCCGGCGTCGATGACAGCGTATAGGCGCGCACGTGGCGGTCTTGATCGACGCCCACCAGCGCGTATTGGCCAGGCAAATAGTCGTAGTGCCCGCCGGCCGGGTCGAGATCCAGCGTCCAGACATCGGGCGTTTCACGCCGGATGGCGCGCACGGTCGCCTCCCGCGGGCAAAGGGATAGCACGTCCTGCACATTTTTCTCCCAAAGAAAACGCCCCGGCGAAACGCCGGGGCGGGATCGCGCGGCTTAGGCCGACAGCATGGCGGCCATGTCTTGTTCCACCGTGCCGATCGAGCGCATGCCGAAGCGGTCGGCCAGCACGCCCATCAGCGTGTCGTTGAGGAAGGCCGGCGCGGTCGGGCCGGTGTAGATGTCGCGCACGCCGAGCGACAGCAAGGTCAGCAGAATGACGATCGCCTTTTGCTCGAACCACGACAACACCAGCGTCAGCGGCAGGTCGTTGACGCCGCAGCCGAGCTTGTCGGCCAGGGTCACGGCCAGCATCACCGCCGAGTAGGCGTCGTTGCACTGGCCGACGTCCAACAGACGCGGCAGGCCGCCGATGGTGCCGAAATCGTGCTTGTTGAAGCGGTACTTGCCGCAAGCCAGCGTCATCACCGCGCAATCCTGCGGCACTTGACGGGCGAAGTCGGCGTAGTAGCTGCGCTCTTGCCGGCTGCCGTCACAGCCGCCCACCAGGAACACGTGGCGCAGTTGCTTGCTGGCGACCAGGTCGATCACCGCATCGGCGGCGGACAGCAGCGTCTGGCGGCCGAAACCGACGGTGATTTCATGCGCTTCGGCAGTCTCGGCAAAGCCCGGCATCGCCTGCGCCTGGGCGATCACCGCCGAGAAGTCTTCGCCTTCCAGGTGCTTGACGCCCGGCCAGCCGACGATGCTGCGGGTGTAGATGCGGTCGGCGTAGCGGCCGACGTTCGGATCGATCAGACAATTGGAGGTCATGATGATCGGGCCGGGGAAGGCGGCGAACTCGCGCTGCTGGTTTTGCCAGGCGCTGCCGTAGTTGCCGGCCAGATGCTTGAAGCGCTTCAGTTCCGGATAGCCGTGCGCCGGCAGCATTTCACCGTTGGTGTATACGTTGATGCCGGTGCCTTCGGTCTGTTCCAACAGCGCGCGCAGGTCTTTCAGGTCATGGCCGGAAATCAGGATCGCCTTGCCAGCCACCGGGTTGACGTTGACTTGCGTCGGCACCGGGTGACCGAACATCGCGGTTTCGCCGTCGTCCAGCATCGCCATGATGCGGAAGTTGAGCTGACCGATGTCGAGCGACAGCGCCAGCAGCGTTTCGATGTCGTCCGACGGGTCGGCCAACGCCACCATCTTCTCGTGGAAGCCCTTGGCAATATCGGTGTCCACGCGGCCCAGCACGCGCGCGTGCTCCATATAGGCCGCCGCGCCCTTCAGGCCGTACAGGCCCAACAGACGCAACCCATGCACTTCCTCGCTGACGTCGAACACGTCGCGGTCGAGCGCCCAGGCTTCCGCTTGCGCGGCGAGACCGGCCAGATCGGCGGCCGGTTCGATGGCCGCTTGCGCCAGCGTTACCGTCGCGGACGGATCGACCGCGCGGCAGCTTGCCGCCAGCGCTTCGCGCAGGCTGACCGCCTCGCGCGTGTAGCCGATGATGCGCTGGGTGTCGAAGTTGACGTTGGTGAGCGTGGCGAAGAAGGTACGCGGCACGAAGGCGTCGACATCGGCGTCGACGATGTTCAGCGCGCGCGCCTTCAGCGCCCAGGCCGACAGGCCTTGCAGCGTAGCCACCAGCAAATCTTGTTGATCGGACGTTTGGGCGCTCTTGCCGCACATGCCCTGGGTAAAGCTACAGCCCTTGCCGCCGGGGGCCTGCATGGTTTGTTCGCATTGGATACAGAACATTACGCACTCCACGAGGTTGAGAATTTGGAATGCGCGAGTCTACGGCGCTGCAACATGAAAGGGGCATGCTACATACCCCTTTTTTGAATAGCTTGATCCGGGTCAAGCCGGCAGTGTCTCAATCGTCCAATGTCTGGTGGCGCGCCGTCTCGCCGCGCTGCCAATAGCTCACCGCGCGCAGCCGTTGTTTGTCGATGCCGCGCGCAAGCAACTGCTGGCGCACGGCCCGCGCCATCGTCAGTTCGCCGGCAGCCCAGACATAACCCTCGCCGGGCGGAATCTCCCAAGACGCAAGCGCCGCGTAGAGCGCCCCGCCGTCAGTCGCCGGCAGCCAGCGGATATCGGCTTGGGCGGCGGTTGGCAGCGCCAACCGATCGGCCGGGTCGTCCACCGTCAGCAATACCCGCGCCTGCGCGCCCGAGGGCAGCATCTCCAGCCGGCGGCCGATGGCCGGCAATGCGCTGGCATCGCCGATCAGCCAATGCCAGTCGTAGCCGGTAGGAATCACCAGCGAGCCGCGCGGCCCGCCAAACCCCAGCGTCTGGCCGATGCGCGCATGCGCTGCCCAGCGGGCGCCGGGGCCATCGCCATGCAGTACGAACTCGATGTCGAGTTCGCCGCGAACCGGATCGAACCGCCGCGGCGTGTAATCGCGTGCGATCGGCCGCGCCGCTTCCGGCACGCGCGCCGGCAGACCGTCGGCGTCGAGCTGCGGCATGCGCGGCAGCGCTTCGCCCGGCGCGGGGAAAAACACTTTGACGTGATCGTCGAACGACGCCGAGACGAAGCCGACCAGATCGGGTCCACGGAAAGTGATGCGCACCCAGTGCGCGCCGCGCGGATGAATGGCGCACACCTGCCCGAGCCGAAAACGCAGCGGGTGCCGCACCCTTTCAATGACCAGATCGTCACGCGCCATGGGCGGGCCCCTGTTCAATCTCGCTCAACGCGCGACGCAAAATCGCGATCAACCGGCGCTGTTCGTCGGCATCGGCGCCGGCACGCAGCAGCAGCGCATGCTTGAACGCGCGGCGCACCTCGACGAACTCCGGCAGCCAGCCGTCTTCCGTTTCGCCGTTCTCCGGCGCCTCGCCGGCCATGGCGCGGCGGAAGGCGGCCATGCGCCGTCCCATGTGCGTCAGCGCGGCCAACAGCCACTGAACCCGCTCCGCCTCGGCGCTCAGCTGCGCGCGGCCCTCGTCCGACAAACGGTAGCGCTTGCGATTGCCGTCGGCTTCAGCCACCACCAGCCCGGTGTCATCCAAATAGGTCAGCGCCGGGTATACCACGCCCGGGCTCGGCGTATAGGAACCGCTGGAGCGTTGCTCGATATCGCGGATCAATTCATAGCCGTGACGCGGCGTTTCGGCCAACAGCGCCAGCAACATCAGTTGCAGATCTTGCCCGCTGAATTTGCGCCCGCGGGTCAGGTCGCCCCCTTCGGGATCGAAGGCGTCGCCGCCGTGATGGCGGCGATGCGGCCCATGGCGGCCCATGGCATGGCAAAGGCGGTGATACAAAGCATGCGGGCCGTGCGCCCCTCTGTGACAGTGATGCATAACGACTCCTTTTATATCGTAAAACACATCGTAAGATATATCGTACGATATACAGGGCATCATCAAAAAGCAAGGTTTTGTTTTCGGCAGGCAATTCAGAAGGCCAACGGATGCGGCAGGGGCCGGGCCGCGCCGAACACACGCGCCGCCGCCAGCATGGCGCCGGACAGCATCGCCGCGCTGACGAAATAGCCGGCGGGACCGAGCCAGCCCATGATCAACGAGCACAACACCGGCCCGAGCGTCCCGCCCAGCGCGTACATCATCAGCAGCGTGGCGTTGGCCTCG
>NZ_JAFAND010000098.1 GCF_019232825.1 Paludibacterium sp.
GGGGGACCGTGTGCGAACAGAGATACTCAAGCGCACGCGACCATTCTCCATTTCTGAGATCGAGGAGGCCTGCCCTGGTATCAGTCGAGACATGGTGCGACTCGTATTGCGCGCAATGAAGGTAGAAGGGCTCATCGAACCGACAGGGAAGGGACGCGGCGCTAAGTGGAACCGGTTAGATAGCCCCGTGGATTAACTCAGCCAACGGAACAGCAAACCCGTGCATTGCCTGCGGCGAATGCACGCTACGAAGCTTGAAATGTAGCGTGCGTTCGCGCAGCAACGCACGGCGTGTAGGGCGCGGTCGCGTGCACCGCGCCATCCTAGCGTCCAGCGACAACCTGTACTATCGGTCAGGTCGTCCCCGTCTTTCCCTGCCCGCGCTTTCCCCCACGCCCACGCCTGTCTATGTTGCAAAAACACGCTCCACACAAAGAGGTAGCGATCCATGGGCTTTTTGCGCGGGATATTGGGTGGCGGCAACACCCAGGATTTAAAGGGGCAGGTAGCGGCTATCAGCAAGGCGATGGGGGTGATCGAGTTCAATCTCGACGGCACGGTGCTATACGCCAACGACAATTTCCTCAAGGTGCTCGGCTATTCGCTGGCGGAGATCCAGGGCAAGCATCACCGCATGCTGGTCGAGCCGGGCTATGCCCAGAGCGCCGAGTACCGTCAGTTCTGGGAAAAACTCGGCCGCGGCGAGTACGACGCCGGTCAATACAAGCGCATCGGCAAGGGCGGACGCGAAGTGTGGATTCAGGCCTCCTATAACCCGATTCTCGACAAGCGCGGCCGGCCGTTCAAGGTGGTGAAATACGCCACCGACATCACCGAGCAAAAGCAGAAGAACGCCGACTTCGAAGGTCAGTTGGCCGCTATCGGCAAGGTAATGGGGGTGATCGAGTTCAATCTCGACGGCACGGTGCGCCACGCCAACGACAATTTCCTCAAGGTACTCGGCTACGCGCTCAATGATATCCAGGGCAAGCATCACCGCATGCTGGTCGAGCCGGCGTATGCCGAAAGCGCCGAATACCGCCAATTCTGGGAACGGCTGGGGCGGGGCGAGCACGATGCCGGCCAATACAAGCGCATCGGCAAGGGCGGGCGCGAGGTGTGGATTCAGGCGTCTTACAACCCGATCCTGGATATGGATGGCCGGCCGTTCAAGGTGGTGAAATACGCGACCGACATCACCGAGCAGGTGAAGCTCGCCAGCGCCATGAAGGAGGCGGTGGCGGACACGCAAGCGGTGGTGGCCGCCGCCGGCGACGGCGACCTGACCCGGCGCATCCCCTTGGAAGGCAAGAGCGGCGCCGTCGAAACGCTGTGCGTCGGCGTCAATTCGCTGCTGCAGAACATGTTCGACATCGTCAGCACCATCAAGGAGAGCACCGACGCGGTCACGGCGGCGGCGCGCCAGATCGCGCTTGGCAACCAAGACCTGAGCCAGCGCACCGAGGAGCAGGCCGCGAGCCTGGAGGAAACCGCCAGCAGCATGGAGCAGCTCACCAGCACCGTGCGCCAGAATGCCGACAATGCCCGCCAGGCCAGCCAGCTTGCCGTCTCGGCCTCGGACGTGGCCGGCCGCGGCGGCGAGGTGGTTACCGGTTCGGTGCAGACGATGGCGCAGATCAGCGAGTCGTCGCGGCGCATTTCCGAGATCATCGGCGTTATCGACGGCATCGCCTTCCAAACCAACATCCTGGCGCTGAACGCAGCGGTGGAAGCCGCCCGCGCCGGCGAGCAGGGGCGCGGCTTCGCCGTGGTGGCCGGCGAGGTGCGCAACCTGGCGCAGCGCTCGGCCAACGCGGCCAAGGAAATCAAGGATCTGATCACCGACAGCGTCACCAAGGTAGAGAAGGGCACCGAGCAGGTGAATCAGGCCGGGCAGACCATGGGCGAGATCGTCGGCGGCATCCGGCGCGTCACCGACATCATGGCCGAGATCAGTGCCGCCAGTGTCGAGCAGTCGCGCGGCATCGAGCAGGTCAACAAGGCCGTGGTGCAGATGGACGAGGTGACGCAGCAAAATGCCGCGCTGGTCGAGCAAGCGGCGGCGGCGGCCGAATCGCTGGAAGAACAGGCGCTCAACATGTCGGCGGTCGTCAGCCGGTTCAAACTGGGCGAGTCGTCGGCGGCGAGCGCGCCGTCCAAGCCGGCCCAGCCGGCCTTCCGCGCCAACCCGCCCGCGCCGAGGGCCGTGGCGCACAAACCCGCGCGTATCGCCCACCCGGCGCCGCCGCGCGCGCTGCCGCAGGCCGCGGCGGGCAACGGCGAATGGGAGACCTTCTAACGGCAACATACCTATCGCCATTCTGACATCAATTATTTTTGGCTATTGAATTTCGCAATCGATGGTCAAAAACAATTAATTGGGAATCGTTCTCATTTGTCTCGATAATCGGCACATGCCTTCACGGAAGAGACCGATGAAAACCACCTACCGTCAGACCCTGATCGAGCTCATGGCCAGCTTCGCTTGGCTGCAATAAGCGCCGATTACCCGATAGATAAAGGAGCCGCATCATGAAAGACCATCTTCTTACCACCGCCGCCGGCGCGCCCGTGGCCGACAATCAAAACGTCCAGACCGCCGGCCCGCGCGGCCCGATGCTGTTGCAAGACGTCTGGTATCTGGAAAAGCTCGCCCACTTCGACCGCGAGGTGATCCCCGAGCGGCGCATGCACGCCAAGGGCTCGGGCGCCTTCGGCGTCTTCACCGTCACCCACGACATCAGCCGCTACACCCGCGCGAGCCTGTTCGCCGAAATCGGCAAGCAAACCGATCTGTTCGTGCGCTTCTCCACCGTGGCCGGCGAGCGCGGCGCGGCCGACGCCGAGCGCGACATCCGCGGCTTCGCCGTCAAGTTCTACACCGATGAAGGCAACTGGGATCTGGTCGGCAACAACACGCCGGTGTTCTTCCTGCGCGATCCGCTCAAGTTCCCCGACCTGAACCGGGCGGTGAAACGCAATCCGTACACCAACATGCGCGACGCCAACGCCAACTGGGACTTCTGGACCTTGCTGCCCGAGGCGCTGCACCAGGTGACCATCGTCATGTCCGACCGCGGCATTCCCGCCAGCTACCGCCACATGCACGGCTTCGGCAGCCACACCTTCAGCCTGATCAACGACGCGGGCGAACGGCATTGGGTCAAGTTCCACTTCGTCAGCCAGCAAGGCATCAAAAACCTGACCGATGCCGAGGCCACCGAGCTCGTCGGCCGCGACCGCGAGAGTTCGCAGCGCGATTTGCTGGAGAGCATCGAGCGCGGCGAATTCCCGCGCTGGACGCTCAAGATTCAGGTCATGACCGAGCAGCAGGCGCGCGACTGTGCCTTCAACCCGTTCGACCTGACCAAGGTCTGGCCGCACGCCGATTACCCGCTGATCGACGTCGGCGTGCTGGAGCTCAACCGCAACCCGCAAAACTACTTCGCCGAGGTCGAGCAGGCGGCGTTCAATCCGGCCAACGTGGTGCCGGGCATCAGCTTCTCGCCCGACCGCATGCTGCAGGGCCGGCTGTTCGCCTACGGCGACGCCGAGCGCTACCGCCTGGGAGTGAATCACCACCTGATTCCGGTCAACGCGCCGCGCTGCCCGTTCCACCAGAGCTATCACCGCGACGGCGCCATGCGCGTGGACAACAATGCCGGCGCCACCATCGGCTACCAGCCCAACAGCCAGGGCAAATGGCAAGACCAGCCGGCGTTCCGCGAACCGCCGCTGGCGCTGTCGGGCGATGCCTGGGATTGGGATTTCCGTCAGGATGACGACGACTACTACAGCCAGCCGCGCGCGCTGTTCCGGCTGATGACGCCGGCCGAGCAGCAAACGCTGTTCGACAACACCGCCCGCGCGCTGCAAGGCGTCGATCCGGCAATCCAGCAACGCCATATCGACAACTGCAACCGCGCCGATCCGGCCTACGGCGCCGGCATCGCCAACGCGCTGAAGGCCTTGGCCAAGTAAGCGTTGTGGCGCCGGGCATACGCCCGGCGCCTGTTTGGCTTGCCCCACACAAATAAGAGATTGATAATGCATTCATACAGTAATTGTTTTTGTATGAATGATTACGGTAACTTGAAACGGGAGTCCGCCCTCATTCCTTGAGGACGGGTGAAACGGGAAGCCGGTGACGCCGCCTAGCGGCCATTCCGGCGCAGCCCCCGCTGCTGTAAGCCAGACGAGATAACCCACATGCCACTGTGAACGATCATGGGAAGGCGGTTATCGAGGACGATGGCGAGCCAGAAGACCGACC
Source organism: Paludibacterium sp. (assembly GCF_019232825.1). Taxonomy (GTDB): domain Bacteria; phylum Pseudomonadota; class Gammaproteobacteria; order Burkholderiales; family Chromobacteriaceae; genus Paludibacterium. Next base: position 4,274 of record NZ_JAFAND010000098.1, read on the forward strand.
CGCATCAAGTTGAAGTGCCTATCTCTGGGGTGTGGGAACGGCTCTTTTGCATCCTGCCGCACATGCGGCCGGGTGCTGAAGCGTATTTCTTCCCTCTCCGGTTTTGGCTTACTGGCGATCTCGCCATCCACGAAACCTGAGGCGATTTTTTAAATGCTCAACCAATTGGCAACCGTGTTCAGCGACTCGAGCAGCGATGTTCGGGCGCGGCTCTTCGGCATCTATGGCGTGCTCATCGCGATCAACGTGCTCGCATGGCTGTGGGCGCTGACTGCGTTTTACCATCATCCCGTGTTGCTTGGCACGGCGCTGTTGGCCTACAGCTTCGGGCTGCGGCATGCGGTCGACGCCGACCATATCGCCGCCATCGACAACGTGACGCGCAAATTGATGCAGGAAAGAAAGCGACCGGTCACCGTCGGTTTCTTTTTCTCGCTCGGTCATTCCTCGGTGGTGGTATTTGCCTCGGTCGGCGTGGCTGTCGCGGCACAGTTGATGAAAACCCATTTCTCGCAATATCAGGCCATCGGCGGGATCGTCAGCACGGCGGTGTCGGCCCTGTTCTTGCTCGCCATTGCGCTGATGAATTCCTTCATTCTGCGGGCAATCTTCCGATCCTGGCGCAATGTGCGCAACGGCGGCGCCTACCATGACGACGACTTCGACATGCTGCTGGCCGACCGCGGCTTTCTCGCCCGCCTGTTCCGGCCGATGTTCAAAATGATCACCAAGGGCTGGCATATGTTTCCGTTGGGGCTTCTGTTCGGCCTCGGCTTCGATACCGCCACCGAAGTGGGGCTGCTCGGCATTTCCGCCACGCAAGCCTCACACGGCCTGTCGCCGCTGTCGATCATGGTGTTCCCCGTGCTGTTTTCCGCCGGCATGTCGCTGATCGACACGCTCGACGGCCACATGATGCTGGGTGCGTACGGTTGGGCTTACATGAAGCCGATCCGCAAGATCTACTACAACCTGAGCATCACGATGGTCTCGGTGCTGGTGGCCGTGGTGGTCGGCGGCATCGAGGCGCTGGGCCTGATCGGCGATCAGTTGCACCTGTCCGGCACGTTCTGGGACTGGATCGGCGCGCTCAACGACAATTTCGGCACCATCGGTTACCTGATCATCGGCATCTTCGCCCTGAGCTGGCTGTTGTCGATCGTCATCTACAAGGTTAAAGGCTTCGACAAGCTGGAAATTCAAGCCCAGCGCTCCTGACGCCGGGCATCACGACGGGCGCCGCGCACATGCGACGCCCTGCGACAATCTGCCACACTTCATGCCTTTCGCATTTCTGCGACAATGCGTCACCTTTCGCTCGCCTTTCAAAAACATAACACAGCGGCATCCAGCCCATTTTCATGGCGCGGCGGTGCATTGGACGCTCTTGGGGGAGACAACTTGTGAAGACCAAACCGCTTCTGCTGGGCTTGCTCGCGCTGGGCCCGACCGCTGCTTTCGCTTGCGCGAGCTGCGGCTGCAGCTTATCGGCCGACGCCGCCGCCGGCTACACCGCCGAGCCAGGCTGGCAGTTCAGCTTCGAGTACGACTACCTGAATCAAAACCAACTGCGTTCTGGCGCGCACAGCGTATCGCAGTCGCAAGTCGCCGCCATCAATGACGCGGGCGGCAATCAGGAAGTCGAGAACCAGACCATCAACCGCTATCTGACGCTCGGGATTGCCTACTCGCCGAATCCCGACTGGAATTTCAAGCTGCTCGTTCCCTACGTCGACCGCAGCCACACCACCTATGGCCAGGCGACCAACCCCATGGCGGACGATTCGCAAAGCGGCGCCGCCATCTCGGGCCTCGGCGACATGAAATTCATCACCAGTTATCAGGGGTTGTTGCCCACGCATAACTTCGGTCTGCAACTGGGCGTCAAACTGCCGACCGGCGACTACGGCGGGCAGAATAGCGTCACCGGCGCCATGGTGGGCCATCCGACCAACTTCAACGTCGGCGCCGCCGCCGGCACGCCGGTCGACACCAGCTTGCAGCCCGGCACCGGCAGTACCGACCTCATCGTCGGCGCCTACTATTACCAGCCGGTGAGCCAGAATTTCGATGCGTTCGCCACCGCGCAATTCCAGGCGGCCATCATGGAAAGGTTGGATCAGGCCAATCAGGATTTCCGCCCCGGCAACACGGCCAATCTTAGTGTGGGTTTGCGCTATGAGGCCGATCCGGACTGGGTGCCGCAGCTGCAGCTCAATCTGATTCGCAAGAGCCATGATCAGGGCGCACTGGCCGACGAGTCGGACACGGCGGGCACGATCGCCTATCTGAGCCCCGGCGTCACGTTCCGGGTCGGAGACGACAAGACCCATGTTTACAGCTTTGTACAGCTGCCGCTCTACAGCAATTTGCAGGGTTATCAGCTCGCCCCGCGCTGGACGGCCACGGTAGGCATCACCCATGCGTTCTAAGCTTTGGCGCTTGTTCTGGGCCGGTTTGCTGCTGTGTCAGTGCGCGCCGGCGTGGCCGTCCACGCTGCGCGTGGGGCAGGACGCGCCACCATTGGCCGTGCGTGTGCTGGATGGCACCACGCTCAATACCCGCGACTTGAAGGGCAAGGTGGTGATTCTGGCCTTCTGGGCAACCTGGTGCGATGCCTGCCGCGACGAGTTGCCGTTGTTGTCGGATTACGCCCACGCCCACGCCAAGCAAGGCCTGGTCGTGCTCGGCATCAGCCTGGACGATTCCGCCGACTTGGCGCGGGTTCAGACGGTCGCGAAACGGCTGGACTTCCCCGTCGGGCTGCTGGGGAGCGCGTGGGCCGGCGGCTATGGCCGGATATGGCGTCTGCCGGTCAGTTTCGTCATCGACCGCCAGGGGCGGCTGGCCGACAACGGCTGGGACAGCGCCACCCCCATCTGGACCAAGGAACGGCTGGACAAAGTCGTTTTGCCGCTGCTGACGCCACAGCCGTAACGGGCGCGCGCCCGGCGCCGGTTTTTGCTATCGTGGCCGCATGATCTCGCTACTGGACATCTTGGCCGAACAACGCATCGTCGATGCGATCGCCCGGGGAGAATTCGACCATCTCCCCGGCGCCGGCCAGCCGCTGGAACTCGACGACAATCCGCTGATCCCGCCCGAAATGCGCATGGTGAACCGCATTCTGAAAAACGCCGGCGTCACCCCGCGCGACGTATCGCTGCGCAAGGAAATCGCCGAGCTGCGCGAGGCCATCGCCGCCTGCCCGCCGGGCGAGCGGCGCGACGCGCTCAAACGCGAGCTGGGCACCATGCTGCTCAAGCTTGCACACGGCTGATCAAACCACATTGCATAACTACGGAAATAAATATTATTTAGTGATATAGAAACAAATCTTATGATTTAAATGTTATATCACGTTGTGGTGCGGCATCATGAATTTCCAGCAACTTCGCATCGTGCGCGAAACGGTGCGGCAAGGCTTCAATCTCACCGAGGTCGCCAATGCGCTGTTTACCTCGCAATCGGGCGTCAGCAAACACATCAAGGATCTGGAGGACGAGCTGGGCGTCGAGCTGTTCGTGCGCCGCGGCAGGCGCGTGCTGGCGTTGACCGAGCCTGGCCAGGAGCTGCTGCAGATCGTCGAACGTCTGCTGCTCGACGCCGGCAACATCAAGCGGCTGGCGGAACAGTTCAACCTGCGCGACAGCGGACAGCTGACCATCGCCACCACCCACACCCAGGCGCGCTATGCGCTGCCGCCGGTGGTGGCCGGCTTCCGCCAGGCGTACCCCAAGGTGCACCTGGTGCTGCATCAGGCGAGCCCGGAGCAGTTGGTGCGGCAGTTGCTGGCCGGCGAAGCCGATATCGGCATCGCCACCGATGCCGTGGGCGAGGTGGCCGAGCTGGTTTCCTTCCCCTACTACAGCTGGCGTCATTGCGTGATCGCGCCGCCGGATCATCCGCTGCACCGGCAACCGCTGACGCTGCGGCAGCTGGCGCGCTATCCGATCGTCACCTACCACGGCGGTTTCACCGGCCGTTCGGCCATCGACCAGGCATTCGCCGAGGCCGGGTGCGCGCCGGACATCGTCATGACGGCGCTGGACGCCGACGTGATCAAGACCTATGTCGAGCTGGGCCTGGCCGTCGGCATCGTCGCCAGGATGGCGGTCGACACCCACCGCGACGCCGGCGTGCGCGTGGTCGCCGGGCCGGAGCTGTTCGCCGAACAGCACGCGCGCATCGCGCTGCGACGCGGCCACTATCTGCGCAGCTACGCCTTGCGCTTCATTCAGCTGTGCGTGCCGGGGCTGGACGAGCAGCAGATCCGCGCGGCGCTCGCCGCCGCGCCGGACCCGCTGGCGTCGTTGTGCGCTTGAGGCCGGCTTAGGGTGTCCGGCGCAATGTCGCGCGTTGCGCGCCGATTGCGCCCTACGCAACGGGGTACCCAACGTTTGGCGCAACCGGACACACCCTAGAACGGCCGGTCGCCCAGTATGGTGGCGCGGTGCATGACGCGCCGCTGCGGCCGGTAGTCGTCCACGGCGTAATGGATGGTCGAGCGGTTGTCCCAAAAAGCGACGTCGCCCGGCTGCCAGCGCCAGCGCACGCTGAACTCCGGCCGCGACTGGTGCGCGAACAGAAACGCCAGCAGCGCCCGGCTTTCCTCCTCCGGCAATTCGTTGATCTCGGTGGTAAAGCCTTCGTTGACGAACAATGCCCTGCGGCCCGACTCCGGATGGGTGCGCACCACCGGATGGCTGACCGGCGGGTTGGCCTTGCGCGTTTCCTCCCAGCGCTGCCGGTCTTCCGGCGTCGTGCCGTAGCGCTTGAGCGGAAAGGTCTTGGTGAAGTCGTGTTGCGCCGTCAGTCCTTCCAGCAGGGTTTTAAGGCGCGCGGACAGCGCATCGTAGGCGGCGAAACCGCTGGCCCACAGCGTGTCGCCGCCTTGCGCCGGCAGCTGGTACGCGGCCAGCACGGCGCCGAGCGGCGGCGTGTCGATGAACGTCACGTCGGTGTGCCAGATGGCGTTGTCCTTGAGGTCGAAGGCATTGGTGTCGAGCACCATGATCTCGCGCGCCTCGGGATGTTGCGGATAGATCGGATGCACGTGCAGGTCGCCGAAACGGGCGGCGAACTGGCGCTGTGCCACCGGGCTCAAGGCCTGGTTGCGGAAAAACAGCACTTGATGGAGGGCGAGGGCCTGGCGCAACGCATGCACCAGGTCGCCGTCGGCGGGGCGGGCCAGATCGATGCCGCTGACCACGGCGCCGATGGCCGGCGTCAGCCGGGTGAATTCAACTGCCATACCGTTTATCTCCTCTAGTTTTTATGCAGCGCCCACGGCGCCAAATGCTGTTGCAGCGCGCGCAGGCCGAGTTCGAGCGCAAACGCCACCAGCGCGATCACCAAAATGCCCAGCACTACCACGTCGGTGGCCAGAAACTGCGCCGCCGACTGCACCATGAAGCCCAATCCGCGCGTGGCGGCCACCAGTTCGGCCGCCACCAGGGTCGACCAGCCGGTGCCTAGCCCGATGCGGATGCCGGTGACGATATCCGGCAGCGCTTCCGGCAGCACGACGTGCCATAGCAGCTGACGGCGCGACGCGCCGAGCGACTCGGCGGCGCGCAGCCGCTCCGGGCTGACGTGGCGCACGCCGTGGGCGGTGGCGATCAGCACCGCGGCCAGAATTTGCAACGTGATCAAGATCACCTTGGACAATTCGCCGATGCCGAACCAAATGACGATCAGCGGCAGGTAGGCCAACGGCGGCACCGGCCGCCAAGCCTCGACCAGCGGGTCGAGCAAGGCGCGGGCGACGTCGACCCGGCCCATCAATACGCCGAGCGGAATACCGATCAGCACGGCCAGCGCGAGCCCAAGCAGGATGCGCGCGAGGCTCGCGCCCAGGTGCTGCCACAGCGTGGCGTCCATGAAACCGACGGTCGCCAGCACGCCGAGCTTGGCCAGCACCGCCTCGGGCCCGGGCAGGAACAGCGGCGGAATCTTGCCGCTATGCGCCAGCAGCCACCACAGTCCCACGAAAGCGAGCAAGCTCAGCACGCGCAAGCGCGCCGGGGTCAGCCGCGGGGCGGCCTGGTCCGTGCTGTCCGGCAGTTCCTCCGGGCTCGGCGCCGGCGCGGCTTCGAAAGTGGTATCAAGGGGATTCATGCGGCTTCCTCCTGCCGTCTGAGCCGGAACAGGGTGTCCAGCAGATGTTCGCGCAACGCGATGAAGCGCGGATCGGACTTGATCGCGCGCGCGCTTTCGCCGGCGCGGTAGCGTTGGCTGAAGCCCGGCTGCACTTCCTCGACGATGCGGCCCGGGCCGGGCGACATCAGATACAGACGCGTCGCCAGAAACAGCGCCTCGTCGATATCGTGGGTGATCAGGAACACGCTGCGGCGGCTCTGTGCCCATACCTTGAGCAGCAGCTCCTGCATCTGCTCGCGCGTGAAGGCGTCCAGCGCGCCAAACGGCTCGTCCATCAGCAGCACCCGCGACGGGCTGGCCAGCGCGCGAGCGATGCCGACGCGTTGCTTCTGCCCGCCCGACAGCTGCCAGATCGCTCGCCCGGCGGCCTGCGGCAAATCGACCAATTCCAGCACCTCGTCGGCCCTGGCGCGCCGCGCCGCCCGCTCCACACCCTGCAGACGCAGGCCGAAGGCGACGTTATCGCGCACGTTGAGCCAGGGCAGCAAGGCGCCATGTTGGAACACCACCGCGCGGTCGGCGCCGGGCGCGGTCACCGGCTGGCCGTCGAACAGCACCCGGCCGCGGTTGGGCCGGATGAACCCGGCCAGCAGATTGAGCAAGGTGGTCTTGCCGCAACCGGAGGGGCCAATGGCCACCGCCAGGTCGTCGGCGCCGATCGTGAGCGATACGTCCGCCAGCGCCGCCAGGCGCTGGCCGGGGTAGCTCACCGACACATGTTCGGTCGCAAGCGTGGCCATGACGTTACTCGGCCTGGCGCACGAAGCGGTTGGTGACGTACGGGTTGTAATCCGCCAGCACGGTGTCGACCTTGCCTTGCGACTTGAGGAAGCTGGCGGTATTGCTCACGGCGGTGACGAACGGCTGCTGCAACAGACGGATTTGTTCGTCGCGCGACAAGAAGCGGTTGCCCTTGAGACCGGCGACCACATCCGGCGCCGACGCGCCGGTCAGACGGCTGATCTTGTCGATATTGGCGCCATTGGCGATAAAGCCGGCCGGGTCGGCGCGATACTGGGCGATCGAATCCAACGCCACCTTGGCGAAGCGCGCCACGATCTCCGGATGCGCTTGGGCAAAGTCCTTGCGCACGATCCAAATGTCGTAGGTCGGTGCACCCCACTTCGCCACCTGCTCGGAGCTGGTCAGCACTTTGCCGCTGGCCTTGACCTTGCCCAGCGCCGGGTCCCACACATAGGCGGCGTCAATGTCGCCACGCTGCCAAGCGGCGGCGATCTCGCTCGGTCGCAGGTTGAGAATGGTCACCTTGGCCGGGTCGATGTGCCAATGCTTGAGCGCGGCCAAGAGGCTGTAGTGGGTGGTCGAGACGAACGGCACGGCGATCTTCTTGCCGATCAAGTCTTGCGGCTTGTCGATATGGCTGCCGTTGCGCACCACCAGCGCCTCGGCGTCGCCGATCTGGTCGGCGACCAGGAAGGTTTCGATCGGCAGGCCGCGAGTGGCTGCGGCGGCCAGCGGGCTTGAGCCGATATTGCCGATCACCACGTCGCCGGAGGCCACGGCGGCGATCACTTCGGCGCCGCTTTCGAACTTGCGCCAGTTGATCTGGCTGCCGGTGGCCTTTTCGTACAGGCCGTCAGCCTGCGGAATCTTGGTCGGGTCGATGCCGGTTTGATAGGCGACGGTGAACGGCTCGGCGGCCGAGGCGACGCCGGCCGCGAACGTCAGCGCGGCGGCGAGAATGGGTAGGAATCGCTTCATGGGGATGCTCCCTGTTTGTCTGTTGGTTGCATCAACCTAACAAAGCCCCTGGCGATTCCTAACCAATTTGTCTTGATTTGCTTATCAGGTTTCTTGCAAAAGACGGCCGTTTGACTAGACAACTTGCAAAGTTGTATACATTCTCCCAACTGCCGTGATACAGTTCTGTCAGAAAATAACAATGACCCGCTTCGATTGATTCCTACTGAGTCCTGCCGCTTCCCCTGAGAACACCGCAGCACGAGGTGCCGACCGATCCGGCGGGCACACTCATGCCGAGCGCCGCCAAGGCGCCGAGAAGAACATCCGGAATCGGGGTAGATCCACTATGCAAGAAACGCAAAACGTCTCATCGCTGCGCCGCAATTTACGCACGCGGCACTTATCCATGATCGCCATCGGCGGATCGATCGGCACTGGCCTGTTCATCGGCGCCGGCGCCACCATCGCCACCGCCGGCCCGGCGGGCGCGCTGTTGGCCTACGGGCTCTGCGGGCTGATGGTGTATTTCCTGATGACGAGCCTGGGCGAGATGTCGGCCTATATGCCGCAGACCGGCTCGTTCCAGGTCTACGGCTCGCGCTTCGTCGACACCGGCTTCGGCTTCGCGCTCGGCTGGAACTACTGGTTCAACTGGGCGGTGGTGATCGCCGTCGAGCTCGTGGCCGCCGGCCTGATCATGCATTACTGGCTGCCCGGCGTGCCGGGCTGGGTGTGGAGCGGGCTCGCGCTCGCCTTGATGGTGGCGCTCAACGTGTTTTCCGTGCGCGGCTTCGGCGAGGCGGAATACTGGTTCTCGCTGTTGAAGGTGATCACCATTGTCGCCTTCATCGCCATCGGTCTGCTGATGATTGTCGGCATCATGACGCGGCCGGTGTTCCACGGCCTGGCGGCGGGTCTGCCGGTGTTCTTCGCCAGCGGCAACGGCTTTGTCGGCGGCATCGGCGCCTTCATCAGCGTGTCGATGGTGGTCGGCTTCGCCTATCAGGGCACCGAGGTGATCGGCGTGGCCGCCGGCGAGGCGGAAGACCCGGCGCGCAATCTGCCGCGCGCGGCGCGGCAGATCTTCTGGCGCATTCTGATGTTCTACATGCTGGCGATTTTCCTGGTCGGCATGCTGCTGCCGTACAACGATCCGCTGTTGCTCAAGAGCGATATGAGCGACGTGGCGGCAAGCCCGTTCACCCTGGTGTTCGCCCGCGCCGGCATGGCCGCGGCGGCGAGCGTGGTCAACGCCACCATCCTGTCGGCGGTGCTGTCGGCCGGCAACTCGGGCATGTACGCCTGTGCGCGCATGCTCTACAGCATGGCGGAAAACAACATGGCGCCGGCCTTCCTCGGCAAACTGACGAAAAACGGCGTGCCGCGCAATGCCCTGTACCTGACCACCCTGGTGGCCGCGCTGTGCTTCCTGTCCTCGCGCTGGGGCGACAGCCAGGTCTACATGTGGCTGCTCAACTGCGCCGGCATGACCGGCTTCATCGCCTGGCTTGGCATCGCCGTCTGCCACTACCGCTTCCGCCGCGCCTTGCGCGTGCAGGGCATCGATCTGGCGGTACTGCCCTACCGCGCCAAGTGGTTCCCGCTCGGCCCGCTGTTCGCCTTCGCGCTGTGCCTGGTGATCATGCTGGGTCAGAACTACGGCGCGTTCACCGGCGCCAAGGTCGACTGGAACGGCATCCTGGCCACCTATATCGGCATTCCGCTGTTCCT
>NZ_JAFAND010000015.1 GCF_019232825.1 Paludibacterium sp.
CCTGTCGGTTCGATGAGCCCTTCTACCTTCATTGCGCGCAATACGAGTCGCACCATGTCTCGACTGATACCAGGGCAGGCCTCCTCGATCTCAGAAATGGAGAATGGTCGCGTGCGCTTGAGTATCTCTGTTCGCACACGGTCCCCCTTGCTTCCTCGACCATGTTCAAGGGTGCCGACTCGCTCCTCAAATTCTCGATAGGCACGCAGTAACGCGCCCCAGAAGTAGTCTAACCACGGTTTGGCATCATGCTGCCCCTGGTGCCAGCCTTGCGAGCTTGCTTCCAATGTCTCGTAATACCCTTCCTTGGTCTCTTCAAAAATCCGCTCCAGACTGATGTAACGGCCTACGGCATAGTCAAAGTGGTAGAGAAGCAGCAAAGTCAACAAACGGGATATGCGGCCATTTCCGTCAGGGAAAGGGTGAATACATAAGAAATCGAGCATTGTCAGTGGTACAAGAACCAAGGGATCCGCCAGCCGTTGATCCAAGGCCCGCGCATACCGCTGGGTCAAATCAGTCATTGCCATTGGGGTGAGGTGTGCTGCCACAGGTTGAAAGCGCAGCCGGGAGGATCCATCCGGGCGCCGTTCGATGATGTCGTTATTGGTGGCTTTCCAACGTCCGCCGGATTGCGGCATGTAGCGGTATAGCAGGGTGTGAAGCTGCAGGACCACGCTATCGTTAAACGGCATATGGACTGCAGATTCATGAATCATGGCCAGGGCGTCGCGGTAGCCGGCGACCTCTTGTTCTGAGCGGCTCTTTGGTGCCGCATTTCGAATAACCAGAGACTTGAGCCGTCCCGGTGCAACGATGACACCCTCCAAACGGTTTGACGATTCCGTGGATTCAACCGCAGCGACTTGTCGTAAATCTTTGAGGGCTTCTGGCGACTGTGCTACGTACAACTGCTGCTTACCTTGATATTCTCCCAATGCACGTAGTGTGGCAATTTGTGTGCCGTCGTATCGAAGCGCGGAAAGGTATTCGGAAGTGAGCGAGTGCACAGTCGGGGCATCCAGGGGGAAATAGGGTAATCGTATCGCACAAATGGGGTAATAACCACAATAATACCCCAATTAACCGAAAGGTTACCCTATTCCGGAGTAGGTGGATTACTTGCCGATGCAGAACCGGCTGAAGATCACCCCCAACAGGTCGTCGGAGGAGAACTCGCCGGTGATCTCCGACAGCGCGTTTTGCGCCAGCCGCAGTTCCTCGGCGAAGATCTCGATCTGCTGCCAGCCGGTGGCGGCTTGTTCCAGGTGCGCGCTGGCGCGGGTGATGGCGTCCATATGGCGCGCGCGCGCCAGGAACACGCCTTCGCTCGCGCCGCTGAAACCCACCATCTGCAATAGCCGCGCCTTGAGCAGGTCGACCCCTTGTTGCGTCTTGGCCGACAGGTAGACCGCCGGGTGGCCGTTATGCGTGTCTTGCTGCGGCGTCATCTCGGCCAGGTCGATCTTGTTGAAGACGAAGACCAGCGGCAAGCCGTCGGGCAGGCGCGCCAGGATTTGCTCGACGCCCTCGTCCACGCCCTCGGTGCTATCGACCAGCACCAGCGCCAGGTCGGCGCGTTCCACCGCTTGCCAAGTGCGCTCGATGCCGATTTTCTCCACTACGTCGTCGGTGTCGCGCAGCCCCGCCGTGTCGATGATGTGCACCGGCACGCCGTCGAGCAGGATTTCCTCGCGTACCGTGTCGCGCGTGGTGCCGGCGATGTCAGTGACGATCGCCACCTCGTCCCCGGCCAGCGCGTTCATCAGGCTCGATTTGCCGACGTTGGGCTGGCCCACCAGCACCACGTGCATGCCCTCGCGCAGGATCGCGCCTTGGCGCGCGGTGGCGCGCACCTTGTCCAACTGCTGGCGCAGCGCCGCGAGCTTGCCGGTGGCGTCGGCCGCCTGCAGAAAGTCGATGTCTTCCTCGGGGAAGTCGAGCGTGGCCTCGACCAGCATGCGCAGCGTGATCAGCCCGTCGACCAGCGCGTGGATCTCGTGCGAGAACGCGCCCTTGAGCGACTTGAGCGCGCCCTTGGCCGCCGATTCGCTGGCGGCGTCGATCAGGTCGGCGACGCTTTCGGCCTGGGCCAGGTCCATCTTGTCGTTGAGAAACGCCCGGCGCGAGAACTCGCCCGGCTCGGCCAGGCGCGCGCCCAATTCGACGCAGCGCGCGAGCAGCATGCGCAGCACCACCGGGCCGCCATGACCCTGCAGCTCGATCACGTCTTCGCCGGTGAACGAGTGCGGCGCGGGGAAATACAGCATCAGGCCGTTGTCGATGGCGCCGCCGTCGGCGGCGACGAAGTCGGTGTAGAGCGCATAGCGCGGCTTGGGCGTTTTGCCGCCGCTGATGGCGGCCGCCAGCGGCAGCAGGTCGCGGCCGGAGACGCGCACCACGCCGACGCCGCCGCGGCCCGGAGCGGTGGCGACGGCGCAGATGGTGGCGGGCGTGTAACGAATCGAGGACATGGTCGGCTCAAATGTTAAAAAGCCCAACCGCAGGCGGTCGGGCTTTGGGTTTACCGTTCAGGCGGCGATCAATTTTGCTGAGCGAGCTTTTTCGATTGCTCGATCTGGCGATTGATGAACCACTGCTGCGCCATCGACAGAACACTGTTGAGCACATAGTAGAGCACCAGGCCCGCCGGGAAGAAGAAGAACATCGCCGAGAACGCCAGCGGCATCACCTTCATCATCTTGGCCTGCACCGGATCGGTCGGCGGCGGGTTCAGGTAGGTCTGCAGGAACATGGTGACGGCCATGATCGCCGGCAGCACGTAGAACGGGTCCGGGCGGCCCAAGTCGGTGATCCACAGCACCCACGGCGCTTGGCGCAGCTCGACCGAGGACAACAGCGCCCAGTACAGACCGATGAACACCGGAATCTGGATCAGCATCGGCAGGCAGCCACCCAGCGGGTTGACCTTCTCCTGCTTGTACATCTCCATCACCGCTTGCTGGAACTTGACGCGGTCGTCGCCGAATTGCTCCTTCATGCGCTCCAGACGCGGCGACAAGGCCTTCATCTTACCCATCGAGCGGTACGACGCGGCGGTCAGCGGGTAGAACACCGCCTTGACGATCAGCGTCAGCAGAATGATCGACCAGCCCCAGTTGCTCACCAGCGTGTGCAGCTTGGTCAGCAGCCAGAACAGAGGCGAGGCGAAGATGTAGAAGATGCCGTAGTCCTTGGCGTATTCCAGACCGTCGGCCACCTTGGTGATGGTGCTGTACTCTTCCGGACCGGCATACAGCGGCACGGTCAGGCTAGCGGTTTGACCCGGGGCGATCGGCTTCATGTCGATCATGGCGCTGGCCGAATACAGACCGTCCTTGGTGTCCATGTCGAAACGGCAGGCCTTGGCCGCTAGGCACACGTCTTGGCCGCCGATCGGCTTCATCAGCCAAGCGGTCATGAAGTAGTGCTGCAGCATGCCGACCCAGCCGCCATGACCGTCCTTGGTGTAGTCCGCCTTGCCCTTGTCCAGGTCGGTGAACTTGATCTTCTGGAACTTGTTGGCTGCGGTGAATACGGCCGGACCGGTGAAGGTCTGGGCGAAGCGGCTTTCGCCTTCCGGCGACTTGCCGTCGCGCAGCAGGCGGTAGTAGGCGGTCGGCGCCAGCGGGGTGCTGCCGCCATTGGTGATTTCATAGCGCACGCCGATGTCGTAGGAGCCACGCTTGAAGACGTAGACCTTGTTGACCTTGACGCCGTTGGCGTCCGGGGCGGTCAGCTTCACTTCCAGCGTGTCGCCGGTCAGTTGATAGCTGGTTTGCGCCGAGGTGAACACGGTCTTGTGCGTCGGCAGGGCCGGGTCGCTGTCGGCCAACAGGCCGGTTTGCGCGACGTAGACGCGGCCGTTGTTGTCGGTCAACAGATCGAACGGCTTCTTGGCGTCGGCGGTGGAATCGTGCTTGAGCAGTTCCAGGTTGCGCAGGTCGCCGCCGACGGTGTCGATTTCGGCGTGCACGACATCGGTGTCGACGCGGATGCGCTGCCCACGGGTGAGCTTGCCGACTTCGGCGCTACCCGATTGAGCGGCGGCGGCCGGCGTTTGCGCGGTCTGCGTTTGCTCGACGGGGGCGGGTTGCGGCTTGGGCGCGAATTTTTCCTGCCACAACAGCAGGATGCCCAGGGACAGCACGATAAAGATGATGAGGCGCTTGGAATCCATCTTGGTTACCGGATAAGTTTAGGGTACCGGGTCAAAGCCGCTGCCGCCCCAGGGGTGGCAGCGTGCAATCCGTTTTGCCGCGAGACAGGCGCCTTTGCAGGCGCCATGTTTTTTCACCGCTTCGATCGCATAGCAGGAACAAGTCGGCATGAAACGGCACCGTGGCGCGAGCCACGGGCTGATGGCCAACTGATAGAACCGGATCAGGAGGATGAGGAGTCGCGACATCGAGCTAGTTTAGCAAACAGTGTCGACAAAGCCATGACAGCTTCGGATCTTTTATCGTGGCCAAAGACAAGTTTTGCGCGCACGACATAATCCATGCCACCCAACTGGTGCTGGTTCAGCCGGAACCATTCGCGCACAGTGCGCTTGATATAGTTGCGGCGAACGGCCCGCTTGGCCACTTTCTTGCCGACCACGAGGCCTACGCGGGCATGGCCCAGGCCGTTTTCGCGGGCGAACACCTGGAAGAAAGCATTGCTGCGTGCCTGCCGCATACCAAAAACGGATGAGAAATCATCCGTTTTCAGAAGCCGGTACGCGCGGCGAAAGCTGTAGTCCAATGTCCGAATTACACGGCCAGACGCTTGCGGCCCTTGGCGCGGCGTGCTGCCAGTACGGCGCGGCCACCACGGGTCTTCGAGCGGACGAGGAAGCCATGGGTGCGCTTACGGCGCGTCGTGGAAGGCTGATAAGTACGCTTCATGATGCGGTGTTCCTATTAATCGAAACGGTAATGAAAATAAACGCGAGATTTGACAACATGTTAGGAGAAAAGTCAACCGCTAATTTTTTACCCACCTGTGGATAACTCGGGCAAAAACCTTTAGAATGGGCAGTGCTTGCAGCTCCCCGGCTTATGTCTTGCGCCTTATTTTGCCAACAGGCGCCCGCCGGGGTTTTCGTATCCATAGTCGAACATCGTCTCGGCCGCGCCGCGCGCCGGGGCTCCCGCCGAAGCTTCCCTTATTTGGGCGCGGCGGGATTTTGCTTTGCAGAACTGCGTACAACGTTAATGACCGAACTGGATCAATTTTGGCCGCTGTGCCTGGCTCGCCTCGAATCTGAACTGTCTTCGCAGCAGTTCAATACCTGGATCAAGCCGCTGGCGGCCGAAGCCACGGAAGACAGCGTGGCATTGCTGGCGCCCAACCGCTTCATCATGCAGTTCATCAAGGACCGCTTCCTCGGCCGCATCGAGGAAATCGCCGTTGAACTGATGGGCGAGGTGCCGGTGGAACTGCGCCTGGGCACGCCGCAGCCGCGCCCTGCCCGCGTCATGCCGGCCGCGCCGGTGGCCGCCGCGCCCGCGGCCGTGCCGTCCGCCGCCAGCGTCAACGGTTTCGCCACCAGCCAGCCCGTGGCCGCCCCGGCGCAGCCGCGCCAGGCCGCCGCGGTCAAGGCCATCGGCGCCGGTCATGAGAGCACGCGGTTGAATCCGGCGTTCACGTTCGACACGCTGGTCACCGGCAAGGGCAACCAGCTGGCGCGCGCCGCCGCGGCGCAGATCGCCGACAACCCCGGCGACCCGGCCTACAACCCGCTGTTCGTCTACGGCGGGGTGGGCCTCGGCAAGACCCACTTGATTCAGGCGATCGGCAACCACGTGTACCAGAAGTCGCCGCAGGCGCGCATCCGCTACATTCATGCCGAACGCTACGTGGCCGATATTATGCGTGCGTACCAGCACAAGGCTTTCGACGAGTTCAAGCGCTACTACCACTCGCTCGACCTGCTGCTGATCGACGATATTCAGTTCTTCTCCGGCAAGAACCGCACGCAAGAAGAATTCTTTTACGCCTTCAACGCGCTGATCGAAGGCGGCAAGCAGGTGATCATGACCTGCGATACGTATCCGAAACAGATCGAAGGCATGGAGGAGCGGCTGATTTCGCGCTTCTCCTGGGGCCTGACGGTGGAAATTCAGCCGCCGGAATTGGAAATGCGCGTGGCGATCTTGATGAAGAAGGCCGAGGCCGACAATATCAAGCTCGACCACAACGTCGCTTTCTTCATCGCCCAGAACATGCGCTCCAACGTGCGCGAACTGGAAGGGGCGCTGAAGCGCGTGGTCGCCTATGCCCGCTTCACCAACCAGAGCATCTCGATGGAGCTGGTCAAGGAAGCGCTGAAGGACATCTTGGCCGCCGGCAACCGCCAGGTGACGGTCGACACCATCCAAAAGACGGTGGCCGACTATTACAAGATCAAGCTCTCGGACATGCACTCGAAAAAGCGCAGCCGGGACATCGCCCGCCCACGGCAGATCGCCATGGCGCTGGCCAAGGAAATCACCCAGCTGAGCCTGCCGAACATCGGCGAGGCCTTCGGCGGGCGAGACCACACCACGGTGCTGCACGCCTGCAAGACGATTGCGGAAATGCGCACCGGGGACAGCGACATCGCACACGATTACGAAACATTGCTATCCATGTTGCGCAACTGATAGCCATGATTAATTCACCACTCGTTCCTCTTCGGGAGTCCGGAACATGCTGATTCTGCAAGCCGAACGCGATGCCCTGCTCAAGCCGCTGCTGGCGGTGACAGGCATTGTCGAACGCCGCCACACGCTACCCATTCTTTCCAATGTGCTGATCGAAAAGAAGGGCGCCGAAGTCGGCTTTCTCGCCACCGACCTGGAAATTCAAATCACCACCGCCAGCAGCGACGCGCTGCCGGGCGAAGATTTCCGGCTGACCACGTCGGCCAAGAAGCTGCAGGACATTCTGCGCGCGATCCCCGACAAGGCCACCGTGACGCTGGAACAGCAAGACGGCCGCCTGACGCTGAAAGCCGGCAAGTCGCGCTTCAACCTGCAGACGCTGCCGGCCGAAGATTTCCCCATGCTGCCGGTCAACGGCAGCCCGGAAGCCGCGTTCAAGCTGAGCCAGCGCGAGCTGCGCCGCTTGATCTCGCAGGTGCAGTACGCGATGGCGGTGCAGGACATCCGCTACTACCTCAACGGCCTGTTGATGCAGACCGAGGGCAACCAGGTGCGCCTGATCTCCACCGATGGCCACCGCCTGGCGTTTTCGTCGGCCGAGGTCGAGGAGAGCCTGCCGAAGTCGGAAGTGATCCTGCCGCGCAAGACCGTGCTGGAACTGTATAAGCTCTTGGCCGACAGCGACGATCCGATCGCGATCGAAGTGCTGGGCAACCAAGTGCGCTTCAGCTTCGGCACCACGGTGATCATCAGCAAGGTGGTCGACGGTAAGTTCCCCGACTACAACCGCGTGATTCCGCTCGACAACGACAAGATCTTCCTGATCGAACGTGTTACCTTCCTGCACGCCTTGCAGCGCGCGGCGATCTTGGCCAACGAGAAATTCCGCGGCGTGCGCCTGGTGCTCAAGCCCGGCGCCATGTCGATCCTGTGCACCAACAGCGAGCAGGAAGAAGCCGAGGAAGAGCTGGAAATCGGCTTTACCGGCGGCACCCTGGAGATCGGCTTCAACATCAATTACCTGCTGGACGTGTTGACCAACCTGCCGGCCGACACCCTGCAACTGGCGTTTGGCGATGCCAACCGCAGCGCGCTGTTCACCATCCCGGACAACAGCGACTTCAAGTACATCGTGATGCCGATGCGCATCTAAGCGCGTGGGGGCCCCGGCCCCCGCACTGACAGACACACGAAGAAGAAGGTTTTATGAGCGAACAGGAATACGGCGCGGACAGTATCAAGGTACTTAAAGGTCTGGACGCGGTACGCAAACGCCCTGGCATGTACATCGGCGACACCCAGGACGGTACCGGTCTGCACCACATGGTGTTCGAAGTGCTGGACAACGCCATCGACGAGGCGCTGGCCGGCCATTGCGACACCATCCGCGTGATCATCCACCCGGACAACTCCATCTCGGTGGAAGACAACGGCCGCGGCATCCCGACCGACATCCACCCGGAAGAGGGCCGCTCGGCCGCCGAAGTGATCATGACCGTGCTGCACGCCGGCGGTAAGTTCGACAGCAACAGCTACAAGATCTCCGGCGGCCTGCACGGCGTCGGCGTCTCGGTGGTGAACGCCCTGTCCGACTGGCTGCGCCTGAAGGTGTGGCGCGACGGCAAGGTGCACGAAATGGAATTCCGCCATGGCGAGGCCGTGGCGCCGTTGACCGTGACCGGGCACTCCGATCATCGCGGCACCGAAGTGCACTTCCACGCCGACGCCGATATCTTCGGCCTGGTGGAATACCACTTCGACGTGCTGGCCAAGCGCATCCGCGAACTGTCGTTCCTGAACAACGGCGTGGCGATCACGCTGATCGACAAGCGCAACGGCAAGGAAGAGAACTTCGCCTACTCGGGCGGCGTCGCCGGCTTCGTCGAGTACATGAACCGTAACAAGACCGTGCTGCACCCCAAGGTGTTCTACGCCCTGGGCGAGAAGGACGGCATGAGCGCCGAAATCTCGATGCAGTGGAACGACTCCTACCAGGAGTCGGTGCAGTGCTTCACCAACAACATCCCGCAGCGCGACGGCGGCTCGCACCTGACCGCGCTGCGCCAGGTGATGACGCGCACGCTCAATCAGTACATCGAAGAATCGGAAACCGCCAAGAAGGCCAAGGTGGAAACCACCGGCGACGACATGCGCGAAGGCCTGACCTGCGTGCTGTCGGTGAAGCTGCCGGATCCGAAGTTCTCCAGCCAGACCAAGGACAAACTGGTGTCGAGCGAAATCGGCCCGGTGGTCAACGAAGTGGTCGGCGAAGCGCTGAAAAACTTCCTGCTGGAAAACCCCGCCGACGCCAAGATCATCTGCGGCAAGATCGTCGACGCCGCCCGCGCCCGTGAAGCGGCGCGCAAGGCCCGCGAAATCACCCGCCGCAAGGGCATCATGGACGGCCTGGGCCTGCCGGGCAAACTGGCAGACTGCCAGGAGAAAGACCCGACCATGTGCGAACTGTACCTGGTCGAGGGCGACTCCGCCGGCGGCTCCGCCAAACAGGGCCGCGACCGTAAGTTCCAGGCCATCTTGCCGCTGAAGGGCAAGATCCTGAACGTGGAAAAAGCCCGCTTCGACAAGCTGCTGCAAAGCCAGGAAATCGCCACGCTGATCACCGCGCTTGGCTGCGGCATCGGCAAGGAAGAATACTTCCCGGACAAGCTGCGCTACCACCGCATCATCCTGATGACCGATGCCGACGTCGACGGCGCGCACATCCGCACGCTGCTGCTGACCTTCTTCTACCGCCAGATGCCGGAACTGGTCGAACGCGGCCATATCTACATCGCCCAGCCGCCGCTGTACAAGGCCAAGCACGGCAAACAGGAACGGTACCTGAAGGACGACTTCGAACTCGACCAATACCTGCTGCAATTGGCACTGGACCGCGCCGAGCTGATCCCGCGCGAAGGCGCAGCACCGTTGACCGGCGAAGAGCTGGGCAAGGTCGCCCGCCAATACCTGCTGGCCCGCGCCGCGATCGAACGCGAAAGCCGCGTCATCGACCCGTTGCTGCAAGAAGCGATGCTCAAGGTCGAACGCCTGTCGCTGGACACCGAACAGGCCGCCCGCCGCACGCTGGAGCTGCTCAACGAGAAGGTGCCGCACGAAGACATCGACCTGGACTTGGTGCACGACAGCAAGAACGACGGCTGGATGATCAAGATCACCCGCAAGCTGCACGGCAACACCATCGTCTCCGGCTTGGACCAAGACTTCCTCGAGTCGCATGACTACGAAGAACTGGTGCGCACCGGCGACATGCTGCGCGGCGTGATGGGCGAAGGCGCCACCGTGCGCCGCGGCGAAACCGTGCGCGAGGTCACCACCTTCGGCGAAGCGCTCGATTACCTGCTGGCCGACGTCAAGAAGGGCCTGAGCATCCAACGCTACAAGGGGCTGGGCGAGATGAACGCCGAGCAGCTGTGGGAAACCACGATGGACCCGGGCGTGCGCCGTCTGCTCAAGGTGAAGATCGAAGACGCCATGGGCGCCGACGACGTGTTCACCACCCTGATGGGCGACAACGTCGAGCCGCGCAAGATCTTCAT
>NZ_JAFAND010000018.1 GCF_019232825.1 Paludibacterium sp.
TACTTCGGTGATCGGGTCACGATCGGCTTCGCGCAAGATCCTGACGATTTGTTCGTCGCTGTACCGGCTCTTCTTCATTGCCGCTCCTCAGGTCTGAGGAGCCATTATCTCTAGATTCGCTTGGTCTGAAAAACCCAGGACATGTCATAGTAGGCATAAATTGCGGAAGCTATTGCTGCTATTGCACTGAATGCGCTTATTAACGAAGAAGTTTCCATGGCAACTATTTACCTGTAGATGACTAACGAGGAGTTGACGTAAAAAAAGCCCAGCATTCGGGTTTGTGTCCAGTAAGCATGGGACACATGCAAACCAGAAAGCTTTGCTAGGCTGGCATTTGCAGGCGCGGTGACATCATTCGGCATGGGCATGCTGTATTCAAGCAGGGAAACTTGTAATTGTACCTGTACGAGATGCAAAGTGCTGTTTTCATGAGCATCTGAATGCTGAAATACTGATGAACGTCTGCTGTTGGCCGACAGTAGTCATAGCATACCAAAGTCATAACAAACATCTTTAATCGAAAAACGCCCATTTATTCTTCAAGCACATTTCTTCTGTAGTGTTTTAAGGCCCGATTATGTGAAATTCACCAAAGCGAAAGAATATAAATGAAACCCCTGTGTTTGCTCGCGTTTTTACTGTCGTCCCCCGCGATGGCGGTACCGTCAGCCAACGTGATCAATAGCTGCCTTCAAGCACAAGCACAGGGCAACGTCAGTGCAACCGAAATTCCAACACACGAAATCATGCAGGAGGATGATTACCAGCCCGGCTATGCCGCGAACTATATCGAATTCGACGGGAAGGACATCGGCTTCGCCACAGCCAAGAAAGGCAATGCCATCGTGTTCGATGGCAAATTGTGGCCGACAAAACTCGCCGTTGTTTTGCCCGGCGCGGATAAGGTAAAAAAACCTCTCGTCCACGTCGAACTAGCGGACTGGTTGATGCTGAACGAGGGGGAGAACCAGTATCTGTGCGTCGTCGATAACTTCGACGGCTTAGGAAGAAACGGGAGTTTCCAAAAATACCGCTACGCCTACATCCTGCAGACAGGCAACAAAGGTGGGTTATTTTTCTCGGTGGGCAAAGCCGAATAACCCAGGCAGCCTACAAACAAGACACAAAGTACGTTTCTAAAGAAGGATCTGATCATGGGCCATTCCACAATGCTGCGCGTCGGAGTGGTCAACGATCTACCCTCCCCCGCTTGAGCTCAAAGAGCCCAACGCACAGACCCGTGCTGCAATCACCGTGCGTTGCTACGCGAACGCACGCCACACGATCGGCGCAGCGTGCGTTCGCCGCAGGCCATGCGAGTTTCTAGCCACGCACCGCCGCTTGCAGAACATCCAGCTTGTAGCTCACCGCCGCAAGCAGACTGCGCGCCGCCTCCTGGTTGAAACGGTGCCGAGACGTCGGCGCCATCTGCTGCACCAAACGGTTGACGGTGAATTGGATATCGCGCAGGTCGCGCTCGAGTGGGGACACGGTACGGTATTGAGCCATGATCGGACTCCTTCGTCTTACTTCACAGGATGGAGGAGCTGCCGGTAGGTGGCGGCAGGCCGAGCGAAGGTTGACAGACCGGGACATCGCGACCGGCACGCCGACGGGCGAACCCGCCGGCGTCCTTCGCCGGCCCGCCATAGAAAAGCGGATCGACGAGATAGTGAGCATTGCTTAAAAGGCAATGCCCAGCGACGTCACAAGGCTGTCAAACCTCGGTTGCTTCTTTTCATTCGCAACGGTGACGGAGGTTAGGGACCTAGGCGGGGGGCGTCAAGGGAGCGCGGTTCGGCTGGCGGCAAGCGGCGCCGCGGCCGTCATCGCGCATGTCGGCGCGATGGCCAGCAATGCCGGCCAGTTATCGCGCCAACCGCTGTCATGCGATAGCCCCGCAACGGTCAATGCCCGCGCGCAGCGTGTGCCGGCGGCGTTGACGAAGCGCTGCGCCACCGCTGGCGGAACGACCTCATCCTCGGCGCCGCTGAAGTGCAATTGCGGAATAGGGGCGACGCGGCGGGCAAACTCGATCGGGTCTGCCGACGCCGGCATCGGCGACACGCCATGCAGCCGATTGACGAATTCGCTGTCGAGATTGCCGGCCACAGTGCGAATCGACATGACGTCGCGCCGGCGCGCCGCGATCAGCACCGCGACGGCGCCGCCGCCCGAGTAACCGACCAGTTCAACCCCCTGCCCTGGCGTAAGCGCGGCAAAGCGGCTGACGGCAGCGTCCATCGACGCGATCACCTCGGTGGCAAAGCGTTTGCTGGTCCAATAGGGAATGCCGCAGGACGGATTCATCGCCATCGGCGTGAACTGGCACGGGCGCGCCAGATAGACGACGTTCGGCGCGGGGTCTTCCGCGGCCAGCGCGAGCCCCAGCGCCTCGCGCGGCGTGGGGTCTGGCGCGGGTTCGGTGCGCGACAGCCAGGCGGCGCCATCGCCCTCGATGTACACGCGCAGCGGCTTGCCGGGTTGCGAGACGCGCACAAATGCCGTCAGCACGAAGCGGCCGGTATCGACATATTGGCGGCGCAGCCGCGCCGCCGCGGCCAGCGCGTCGGGGTCGAACGTCGCGCATGCCGACAGCGCGCCGCAAAGCAGCAGCGCCAGCAAGCCGGTTGGCGTGCTCATGCCGCCTTGAACCGCGCCAGCTCAACCGCGATCTGATCGACGACGCCGCGCCAGTCCGCGCGCCGGTTCTGACGAAACAGACGCATGCGCGGATACCACGGTGAATCAGTCCGCTCGAGCAGCCAGCGCCAATCCGGCACCTGCGGCAGCATCACCCAGACGGGCCGGTCCAATGCGCCGGCGAGGTGGACGGGAGAAGAATCCACCGAGATCAGCAGATCGACGATGCAGAGGATCGCCGCCGTATCCTCGAAATCGTCGATCTCGTCGGACAACGAAAGCAGCGGCATGCCGGCGGGGGGCGTGTCGGCCTGCGATGCCGCCGGGCCTTTCTGAATCGAGACGAAGTGCACGCCGGTCTGCGCCAGCGGCGCGAGCTGGGCCAAGCTTAGCGAGCGGTTGGCGTCATTGGGGTGCGTGGGCCGCCCCGCCCACACGAGGGCGGCCAGCGGGCGCGGCAGAGTGGCCAGACGTTGCCGCCAGCGCGCCACGCGCCGCGGGTCCGGACACAGGTACGGCATGGGTCCGGGCAGGTCGTCGAGCCGTAAACCCAATGCCAGCGGCAAGCCCATCATCTCGCAGTGCATGTCGAAAGCGGGCGGCAGGTGCCCGCGTTCGACGAGGAGGTCAAAGCCCGCGCTGCGCCGTACCAGCGGCAGCGATTCCGCGTTGATCTCGAGCACGACCCGCGCGCCGCTCCTCTCCTTGGCCCATCGCACCAACCGCAGGAACTGAAAGGTGTCGCCATAGCCCTGCTCGTCGTGAATGAGCAGTGTTTTGCCGGGCATGGCGCGGCCGTCCCAGCGCGGGCGTTGCACCTTGCGCTCGATGTGCGCCGTGTGGACGAGGCTGTAGCGGTAGTGGTATTCGCGCCAGCCGCGCTCGAACTCGCCCGACAGCAGCAAGGTCTCGGCCAGATCGTACCGCGCCGGGAAATCGCCGGGGGCATGCGCCACCAGCATTTCCTGGATCGCGCGCGTTTCGGCGATGCGCCCCTGCGGACGGAGCGCCGCCGCAAGCAGTTTCCACAACACCAGCGGCCCGCTGCCCGAGGCCAGAAACGGCCGCACGATCGACTCGGCCTCCTCGTAGCGCCCCGCCGCCAGCAGCGGACGCATCTGGCGGTCGATAGCCTGGAAATCGGGGGCGGCGCCGGACATCATGGCGCATCGACGCCCAACGCCGCGAGCAGCGGCCCGAGATAGCGCGCATACGCGCGCCAGCGGCCCGTCGAGGTCCGATAGATCGGCTGGCGGACCTGATTGACGCTCGCCGTGCGCACCACCCGGCGGTTGCGATGGAAGCTCAGGCAGGCCGCGTCCCACGGCAGCCCTAGAAAGGCGATCAGCCGTCGTGCCTCGCCTTCGAGGTCGTCGACCACGGCCTCGTAGTCGATATCGATGAACGTGTCGGCGGGCAGCAGCGCGCGCCAATGCGCCATCAAGCCTTCGTACTGGCGGTAGAAGACG
The DNA here is from genome assembly GCF_019232825.1 of Paludibacterium sp. Classification (GTDB taxonomy): domain Bacteria; phylum Pseudomonadota; class Gammaproteobacteria; order Burkholderiales; family Chromobacteriaceae; genus Paludibacterium. The sequence continues at coordinate 4,116 of NZ_JAFAND010000018.1, forward strand.
CCAAGCTCGGTCTGGTCATACGCGAACGGCTGCTGTCCGGCGAACAGCTTGGTGTAGCAGGACAGGCACGTGTCCACCGGGTCGCGCCGGCAATGGACGATCCGCGCGTCCGGCAGGATCAGGCGAGCGAGGCCGCAATAGAGGAAGTTGGACGGCATCTTGTCCACCACCCGCGCCCGCCCCGCCGCCAGAGGGGCGACATGGCTCAGATAGCTCTGGCCAAGCACATGAAGCTCGTCGCCGGTCAGGTTCGGCGCCGAACCGGGAAAATCC
>NZ_JAFAND010000133.1 GCF_019232825.1 Paludibacterium sp.
CGGGTCTGGGCGCGGAAGGTTTTTTTCTTTTCCATCATCACGATCACCGCACTGTCGGTGATGATGGCGCTCGATGGCCAACCGCACGCCATGACCGCGCTGATCGCTGTCTGACGGTGTATCGCACCCTAGGGCCTGTCTGCAAACTATTTGCGGCTGCGGCCGGTGTCCGCCGGATGCAGCGCGAGGAGAGCGCCCCGCCGCAGTGTCATTCACTGCCAGGGGCAAACGACAACGCGATGCGCCGGCAGATGCCGGCCCCGAAGGGCTGACCTGGCAAACGGCCATCTGCGTCCTTGGGCGGCTTGGCCTTAGAATGACTAAGGCCGGCGCCCCCCGCCTAGCATCTGGCCGTTTGCCAGGCCAGCGCAGTTCACAAATAGTTTGCAGACAGGCCCTAGGCCGGACGCGTTCTTGGCGTCCGGCCTTTTTTGTTTATAGGCGGATTTTTCCTTGACCTGAACCGGCTGCAAGGCGATACTTCTCTGCTTTTTCAATCGCTTATCATATGAGGTTTCCACCTCGTCACGGTGGAACGGAAGTCGGGTAGATGGATCGTCAAGCATTGCACGGCACGAGCGCGGCGGATCGCGCCGATCAAACAAGTCCGGGGTCTTTGCCGCCCCGCCGTCTGTCGGTCGCGCCGATGCTCGATTGGACCGACCGGCACTACCGTTTTTTTGCCCGGCTGATCAGCCGTCATACCTGGCTTTATACCGAGATGGTTACCACCGGCGCGTTGCTCTACGGGGACGTCGAGCGCCATCTGCGTTTTGATGAGGCCGAGCATCCGCTGGCGCTGCAGCTGGGCGGCAGCGAGCCGCATGAGCTGGCGCGCTGCGCGCGATTGGCCGAGGCCTGGGGCTACGATGAGGTCAATCTGAACGTCGGCTGCCCGTCCGAACGGGTTCAGAAAGGGGCGTTCGGCGCCTGTCTGATGGCCGAATCCGGGCTCGTGGCCGATTGCGTCAAAGCCATGCGCGACGCGGCCGGTATCGACGTCACGGTCAAACACCGCATCGGCATCGACGAGATCGACGATTACGGCTTTGTGCGCGATTTTGTCGCCACGGTGGCCGAAGCCGGATGTGGCACATTCATTGTCCATGCGCGCAACGCCATCCTGAAGGGGCTGTCTCCGAAGGAGAACCGCGAGGTGCCGCCGCTCAAGTACCATTATGCCCATCAGCTCAAGGCTGATTTCCCCCATCTGGAGATCGTGATCAACGGCGGTTTGCAGACGGCGCAGCAGATAGACGAGCAGTTGCGGCATGTCGACGGCGTGATGATCGGGCGCGCGGCCTATCATGACCCCTATTGCATGGCGGAATGGGATGCACGCTACTATGGCGAGACCCGACCGCCGCTGACGCGCGCCGAAGTGGTCGAGGCGCTGCTTCCCTACGCTGAGCGCATGCTGGCCGATGGCCATAAGTTGCGCAATCTGGCGCGCCATATTCTTGGTCTTTTCCAAGGCATGCCGGGGGCACGCCGCTGGCGGCGCTTGCTGTCGGACGCCCGTTTGCTCGAGGGCGCCGATGCCGGCTTGCTGCTGCGCGCTTTGGCAGAAATCGGCGTATCCCGGACCCTGTCAGAGGCAAATGGCGAATAGGCTTATGAAAAAGACCGCGTGGTTGCTCTGTTTTTTCTCGCTCTCGTCGCTCGCCTGGTCCGAGCCGGTGTTGCACTTGTTTAGCCGGCATGATTTTTTGCCGCAATCCGTCATTGAGCGTTTTGAACTGCATTGCCACTGCCAGGTCGAGCAGGTTTTCTACGACGACAACGAAGAGATGCTGGCGCGCTTGAATGGCGGCGCGGAAGTGGATGTGGTGTTTCCCGCCAGCTTCGCCGTACCGGAGTTGATTCGTAAAAAGCTTCTCGCGCCGTTGGACAAGAGCCAACTCCCCAATGCCGCAAGTCTCAACCCGTTACTGGCGAATCCCGGCTATGACCCCGGCAACGTCTATTCGCTGCCGGTGTCGCTGTCGCTGGCGGCGGTGGGGTACAACATTGAGAAACTTCGCGAGCTGAACGTCGATCCGTATAGCTGGTCGGCGGTTTTCGATCCAAAGGTGCTGGCCAAGCTCAAGGGGCACGTCAACGTGGTCGACAATCCGCGCACGGTCTTTGCCGCGGCGTTGATGTATCTCGGCCTGGATCCGAACAGCGTCAACGACGACGATTATGCGCGCGCGCGCGAGGTCATCGCCGCGGCCCGCCCCTACTGGTCGGGGTTCGGCGGCAATTATTATTGGAAGGATCTCGTGTCCGGGGATGCCTGGGTGCAACTGGGCTTCTCTCCCGAATTCTATCAAGCGCGTGAAATTGCCAAGCGCGAGCATCGACCCTACACCATCGGCTATGTCCTGCAACGCGAGGGCAATCAACTGGCCATCGACGATATGGCGGTGCCGGTATCCGCGCCGCACCCGGAGCTGGCGCAACGCTTCATCAACTTTCTGCTGGCAGGCAAGAATGCCGCGGAACTCGGCAATGTCTACGGGGCGACCTCCGCGGTGTCGACCGCCGGACCGTTTTTTCACGAAGACATCAAATACCATCCTGTCATCAATCCGGACCCGGGGGCGCTGAGGAAATGGTCGGTGCTGCGGGAAATGACGCCCAAGCGTCTGCACCGGCTGCACCGCATGTGGCACGACCTGCGCAGCGACCGTCCGCCGCCAGAGGCGCCCGTGGTGGCGCCGCGCAAGGAGGCCGGGCCGGCCGCTTTGCACAAAAGGGAAAAATGATGTTCGATCAACTGGTGCTCGCCAGCAACAATGCCGGCAAATTGCGGGAGTTTTCCGCCTTGCTGGCACCGCTGGGTATTCGCGTGGTGGCGCAGAAGGACTTGAATGTGCCGGAATGTCCCGAACCTTATGGGACGTTTCTAGAGAACGCCTTGGCCAAGGCCCGCCATGCCAGCCGCGTTACCGGCTTGCCGGCGCTGGCGGACGATTCCGGGCTGTGCGTCACGGCGTTGGGCGGCGCGCCGGGCGTCTTGTCGGCGCGCTTTGCCGGCGAACCCAAATCCGATGCGCGCAATAATCAGCTGCTGGTCGAGCGCCTGCGAGGCGTGGCCGACCGCCGTGCCTGGTACGTCTGCGTGCTGGTGTTGGTGCGCCATGCCGACGATCCTCACCCGCTGGTGGCCGACGGGGTGTGGCACGGTGAAATCCAAGACCAGCCGGCGGGGGCGGGCGGATTTGGCTATGACCCGTATTTCCTGCTGCCTGACCATGGGTGCACGGTGGCCGAGTTGCCCGAGGCGGAAAAGAACCGGGAAAGTCACCGCGGCAAAGCCATGCGGCAGATGCTGGATAAGCTGCGGGATCAGGCATGACGCAAGTGGTTTTCACGCCGCGCGCCGGCCTGACGCAATTGCCGCCGCTGTCGTTATACGTGCATTTTCCCTGGTGCGTGCGCAAGTGCCCCTATTGCGATTTCAATTCGCATGAGGCGCGCGCCGGCATCGACGATCACGGTTACGTGGCGGCCTTGCTGCGCGACTTGGAGCAGGCGCTGCCCGCCGTTTGGGGGCGGGCGGTGCAGACGGTCTTCATCGGTGGCGGCACGCCCAGCCTGATGTCGCCCGAAGCGCTTGCCACCCTCTTGGATGGCATTCGCGCCAGAGTACGCTTGGACCCCGAGGCGGAAATCACCTTGGAGGCCAATCCGGGGACGTTTGAAGCGGAAAAATTCAAGGCCTTCCGCGTGGCCGGGGTCAATCGGCTATCGGTCGGCATTCAAAGCTTCGACGACGCGCAACTACAGCGCCTTGGGCGTATTCACGACAGCCGGCAGGCGCACGCCGCGCTCGATATCGCGCTCGCGCACTTCGACAACGTCAACCTGGATCTGATGTATGCGTTGCCGCAGCAGACACTGGTCGGGGCCTTGAGCGATCTGTCGCAGGGATTGGCGCATGGCGTCACGCATTTGTCGGCCTATCAGCTGACCATTGAGCCCAATACGCTCTTTCACCGGTATCAGCCGGCGGATTTGCCCGACGACGACTTGGCCGCCGATATGCAGGAAGCGCTGGAAGCCCGGCTTGCCGATGCCGGCTTTAGCCATTACGAAACGTCGGCTTTCGCGCGCGCCGGACGGCAATGCCGGCATAATCTCAACTACTGGCGCTTTGGCGATTACCTGGGCATCGGCGCCGGCGCGCATGCCAAGATCAGTTCGGCCGAAGGCATCGTGCGCGAAATGCGCCACAAGCAGCCGGCCGCCTATTTACAGGCGGTGGCGGGCGGCGATGCGGCGCAGACCCGACAACGTGTCGCTCGCTCCGGGCTGCCCTTCGAATTCATGATGAATGCGCTGCGCTTGGTCGACGGCTTTGAATTGGCTTGGTTCAGCGAGCGTACGGGCGTGCCGCTGGCCGACATTCAACGCGAGCTCAATCAGGCCGAGTCGCGCGGCTTCATCGCGCGTAGTGCGACCCATCTGCGACCGACGCTGACCGGGCAGCGGTTTCTTAACGATCTGTTGACCCTGTTTCTCAAATCGGAATGACCGGCGCGTCGATTTAGTAATCGAATTGATGTTGACGAATGAATACCTTATTGGCATTCTAGAGCCCTGACTCCAAACTTTTGTTTAAATATTACAACGGAGAGAATGCCCATGATGATTCGCTGTAAAGCCGTATTGTTGGCGGTTGTATTTGGTTTGCTGTCTTCTTTCGCCTTTGCCGACGACACGCCGATCGGCGTATGGAAGACCATCGACGATGAAACGCATCAGGCCAAGGCGCTGATCGAAATTTCCCAAACCGCCAATGGCGAGCTGACCGGCAAGATTGTCAAGCTGCTGCAGCATCCCGATGCGGTGTGCGACAACTGCGATGGCGCGCTCAAGGGTAAGCCGGACTTGGGCATGACCATCCTGTGGGGGCTGAAGCAGGATGGCAAAACCTGGAGCGGCGGCCGCATCCTTGATCCGAAATCGGGCAAGGTTTACAGCGCCAAGATGACGGTGCTTGAGGGTGGCAAGAAACTGGAAGTGCGTGGGTTCCTCGGCTTTTCGCTGTTGGGGCGCTCGCAAGTTTGGGAACGCCAGTAATCACGGGACATCGCATGTTACGGGCCGGTCGCCTTCGGGGACCGGCCCGTTTGCTTGCTGGACGATCGATCAGGCGGCAGAACTTTGCTTGATGGCGGCCCACTAACCGGGCTCCATGACGATGCAAGGAACTGCTATGCGGATCAAATCGGCTGTTGTCGCGTTGGCCCTGTTGTCGTGCCAGAGCGCATGGGCCACGCTGTCGTCCACGGCCATCGCCGCCGGTTTGAACGCATGGCGGGAGGCGGAGGGCTGGGATGTGATTCATCCCCCGCCAACGGGATATACCGGCGTGCGGATACACGGGATGGTTGCCCTGTTCGTGCAGCGCGCGGATGGCCGCGATTTGCGCGATTTCGGCTCGCGCTGGGTATTGGGTTGGTCGCCGGCATCGCAGTTTTTCTGGGATGACGCGCCGCCAGCGGCCGGTACGCCAGCGCCTGCCGTCTCCGCCGTCTATTTTACCCCGTACGAGTTGCGCGTTTTACGTGGCGGCAGTTTGAACGAATGGCTGCGGGAACCGCCGCCGCTCGACTCGCCCATGGCGCAGCGAGGGGCCGCCATGGGGGCGGGTTAAGCCGCCGGTGCCCCTGTGAGTTGCCGCGGGCCGGTTCGCCATGTCGTCATGGCGCCTGATTGCGTTACAATCGGTGGTCATGATTATCGCTCCCGACCTCGCCAATCAGCCGATCACCGCGGCGCCCGCACTCGCCAAGAAGCTGGAAAAGCTCGGCATTCGCCGTCGTTTTGATCTGGTGCTGCACCTGCCGCTGCGTTACGAGGACGAGAGCCACCTTTTTCCAATCAAACACGCTCCCTACGGCCAGCCGTCATTGGTCGAGGGTGTGGTGGTGGCGCAAGAGGTGCAGTTTCGGCCACGGCGCCAATTGCTCGTTCGCATCGAGGATGACAGTGGCCAGCTGCTGCTGCGCTTCATTCATTTTTATCCCAGCCAGCAAAAACAGATGACCGAAGGCACGCGGCTGCGCGTGCTGGGTGAAGTGCGCCGTGGCTTTTTCGGCGATGAGATGGTTCATCCCAAATGCCGGCAGGTCGTGCCAGGCGAACCGTTGGCCGACCGCATGACGCCGGTTTATCCGACGTTGGCCGGCTTGGCCCAGCCGCAGCTTCGCCGGCTGATCCATGCCGAGCTCGGCGCGCAGCCGATGGACGAGACGCTTCCCCCGGGATGGCGGGAAATGCTCGGGTTATGCACGTTTGCCGAGTCGGTGCGGTTGTTGCACGCGCCAACGCCCGATTACTCGCAGCAGCAGCTCAATGATCCACTGTTGCCGGCATGGCAGCGACTGAAGTTCGACGAACTCATGGCGCAGCAGCTGTCCATGCGGCTTTCCTATCGCCAACGCCGCACCGGCAAGGCCCCGCGCTTGACGGGGGACGGCTCTTTGAGACAGGCGCTGACGGCGCAACTGCCGTTTTCCTTGACCTCGGCGCAGCAAAAAGCGCTGGCCGAAATTCTGGCTGACATGCGCGAGCCGCATCCGATGCAGCGCCTGTTGCAAGGCGACGTTGGCAGCGGTAAGACCGTCGTGGCCGCCATGGCGGCGCTTGCAGCGATCGAGGCGGGTTATCAAGTGGCGTTGATGGCGCCGACCGAGATCCTGGCCGAACAGCATTACCTGAAGCTCTCCGCCTGGCTTGCGCCGCTGGCGGTTGAGGTGGCTTGGCTGTCCGGCTCGCTGCGCAAAAAGCTGAAGACGGAGACGCTCACGCGTATCGGCGACGGGTCTGTGCGTCTGGTTGTGGGCACGCATGCGTTATTTCAGGACGATGTGGCGTTCGAGCGGCTGGGGCTCGCCATCGTCGACGAGCAGCATCGTTTCGGCGTCGGGCAACGGCTGGCGCTGAAAGACAAGGGTGGCGAGCCGCACCAGCTGATGATGTCGGCGACGCCGATTCCTCGCACGCTGGCCATGAGCTATTACGCCGATCTGGATGTGTCGATTATCGATGAATTGCCGCCGGGGCGTTCCCCCATTGCCACCAAGCTGGTCAATGGCGACCGGCGCGACGAGATGGTGGCTTACGTCGACCGTGTTTGCGCCAAGGGGCAGCAGGCCTATTGGGTCTGTCCGCTCATCGAGGAGTCGGAGGCGCTGCAGCTGCAGACGGCGGTTGATACGTTCGAGGCATTGACGGCCGAGTTGCCGCAATGGCGTGTCGGTCTGGTGCACGGACGGATGAAGCCGGCGGAAAAGGCCGAGGTGATGGCGGCGTTCGCCGCCAATCAGGTTCAGTTGCTGGTGGCGACCACGGTGATCGAAGTGGGGGTGGACGTGCCCAACGCGACGCTGATGGTGATCGAACATAGCGAACGCATGGGATTGTCGCAACTGCATCAGTTGCGCGGACGGGTCGGCCGCGGCAGCGCCGGCGGCACGTGCGTGCTGATCTTCGAGACACCGCTGTCGGAGCTTGCCAAAGCGCGGTTGAAAGTGATCTACGAGAATACCGACGGCTTTGAAATCGCGCGCCAGGATTTGCTGATCCGCGGGCCGGGCGAATTGCTGGGGGCACGGCAAAGCGGTATGCCGATGCTGCGTTTCGCCGATTTGGAGCAGGATGTCGCGTTGCTGGCTCAGGCACGGGAACTGGCGCCGAGGATGTTGGCGGAGGCGCCTGCATGCGCCGAGGCGCATTTGACGCGCTGGTTGGCCGGTCGCGAGCACTTCCTCAAGGCGTAGTCGGCTGGCGGCTTTGTTTTGCGTCAACAGCGGCCATTTGCCACAAAGCAAAAAAAAAGCCTTGGCTGGGGGGCCAAGGCATAAATGGGATTGCTGCAAACAACAAAGGAGAAACCATGATGAAGCAGGCGTATATTAGCAACATGTAAACTTCAGTTCAATTGTAATCCTGGCGCTACACTTGACGTGCGTCAAGTTCCGTTCAGTCTGCACCAAACCACCCCCTGAAACCGAAAAATCCAATGGCACTTGCATGGGGAATGAAAAAAATCCCTTGCTGAGAATGATTTTCTTTTCCTATACCTTTATACAAAAATCACAACCGTGTGATGGGAGGGAATCATGATCAAGCGACTCTTCGCCGAATTCTTCGGCACATTCTGGCTGGTGTTCGGCGGTTGCGGCAGCGCGGTGCTGGCTGCGGCGTTCCCGCAGTTGGGTATCGGCTTTGCCGGTGTGGCGCTCGCATTCGGCCTGACGGTGTTGACGATGGCTTATGCCGTCGGCCATATCTCCGGCGGCCATTTCAACCCCGCGGTGACCGTCGGTTTATACGCTGGCGGCCGTTTCGCGGCCAAAGACGTGGTGGGCTACATCATTGTCCAAGTAATCGGCGGCCTCGCCGCCGGCGCTGTGTTGTTTCTGATCGCCAGCGGCAAGGCGGGCTTCGATCCGACCGGCGGCGGCTTCGCGTCCAATGGTTTCGGCGAGCATTCCCCCGGCGGCTACGGCTTACCGGCGGCCTTCATCGCCGAGGTGGTGCTGACGGCCTTCTTCTTGCTGATTATCCATGGCGCGACCGACAAGCGCGCGCCGGCCGGGTTCGCGCCGATCGCCATTGGCTTGGCGCTGACGCTGATCCACCTGATCAGCATTCCGGTCACCAACACGTCGGTCAATCCGGCGCGGAGTACCGGCGTGGCGCTGTTTCAAGGCACGTGGGCCGTGCAGCAGCTCTGGCTGTTCTGGGCGGCACCGCTATTGGGCGGCATTATCGGCGGTTTGATCTACCGCTATCTGCTGGAAAGCAAAGAATAAAAAAGCCGCGTTACGCGGCTCGAGGGCGTTGACAAACCCTTGCTCGCAAAGCGAGCGCCCCTCTCAGGGAGAGGGCAGGGGGAGTGGGAATCGATGGACAGGCTGCGAAATCAGTCAGTTGCCACTGAGGCCCGGCTTTGCCGGGTCCTCCGCAACCGCTGCCAACCACTAAATCAACAGCCTGAAGCCGCGTTACGCGGCTCGTCGTCCCTTGTGCCCCGGCTCGGTTGAGTCGGGGCGCGCGTTTTTTGCGCTCAAGGAATCCACAGCGAGGCAAGATAGTACAGGCCGGCCGCCAGCGCCATGGAAACGGGCAGGGTGAACAGCCAGGCCAACAGGATGGCGCGGATGGTGCTGAATTGCAGGCCGGACTTATCGGCGACCATGGCGCCCGCCACGCCGCTGGAGAGGACGTGAGTGGTGGAGACCGGCATGCCGAACACGCTGGCCAAGCCGATCGAGATGGCCGCAGTGATTTGCGCCGCCATGCCTTGTGCGTAGGTCATATCCTTTTTGCCTATGCCTTCGCCCACCGTCTTGACCACTCGGCGCCAGCCGATCATGGTGCCGACCCCCAGCGCCAGCGCCACCGACAGGATGACCCAGGTCGGCGCGTATTCGGTGGTTTGCGTCAGATCGCCGCGCAGCGCCTGCAAATTGCGCTTGTCGCCGTCGGTCAGGTGCGGCAGCTGGCTGGCAAGCTTGGTGGCGTCGTCCAGGCACAGTAAGCGGGTGCGGACGTCCCAGCGTTGCTCAGGCGTTAGATTATGGTAGTCGTTGTTGTCGTCCAGCACCGTGTTGAGCGCATCCACGGTCGCCGGGGTGGCCGACGGATTGCAGCCATGCGTCGCGCTATGGTTGCTCTTGGCCAAGAGCACGTGTAGCCCGGCGTCGTGCTGGGTGTAGAACTGCTTCAAGTGCAGGGCGGCATCGCGGGTGCGCTCGATTTGGTAGGGATTGCTGTCCATATTGAGCACGTAGTTGGCCGGCACGATGCCGATCAGCACCAGCATGATCAGGCCAACCCCCTTCTGACCATCGTTGGAACCATGGGCGAAGCTGACGCCCATGGCCGAGACGATCAGCATGAAACGGGTCCAAAACGGCGGGTGTTTGCGCCCCTCGACTTGCTGACGCTGGTAGGGCGTCTTGTGCATATTGCTTCGCCCGCGGTAGTGGCGCAGCAGTGCGATGATGATGCCGGCCAGCACGAAGCCGACGATCGGCGACAGCAAGAGCGACATACCCACTTCGATCGCCTTGCCCCAGTTGATGCCTTCGGACAGTGGGGCGTGGGTGATCAGCGCGTTGGCGAGGCCGACGCCGAGAATGGCGCCGATGAGCGTATGCGAACTGGAAGCGGGCAACCCCAGGTACCAGGTGCCGAAGTTCCACAGGATGGCCGCGGCCAATAGCGCGAACACCATCGACATGCCGTGCGCAGTGTTGACCGAAACCAGCAGATCGACCGGAAGCAGATGGACGATGGCGTAAGCGACGGCCAGCCCCCCGGACAGCACGCCGAGGAAGTTGCACAGGCCGGAGGCGAACACCGCCAGACGCGGCTTCATCGATTGCGTGTAGATGACCGTGGCGACCGCGTTGGCGGTGTCGTGAAAGCCGTTGATGAATTCGAACGTGAGTACGAAGCCGAGGGAGAGAAACAGGGTGATTGCCAGTCGGAAATCGAGCCCGGAAAAAAGTGCCAGCATGATTCTCAGCAGTGATTGAGTTTGAGGGGGGATTGTTGGCGGCCAGCACTATTCCGTCAAGCCTGCAAGACAAAGGGAGGTAATGGTGTCGCTTCCTGTCCAAAGCAAGGTAAGAATCTTCTTGACATCGCCCGCGTGTCCGGGGTCGAAAGCTGCGTGTGAAATATAAAAAAGCCCCTATATTCAGGGGCTTTGTGTTGTTAATTACATATTTGTCATTAGCCGAACTTGCCGGTTATGTAATCTTCCGTGGCGCGCTGCTTCGGGGTGGTGAAGATGCTGTCGGTTTCGCCGAATTCGACCATTTCACCCAGATACATGTAGGCGGTGTAGTCGGATACCCGCGCCGCCTGCTGCATGTTATGGGTGACGATGGCGATAGTGTAATCCTCTTTCAGCTCATGGATCAGCTCTTCGATATGCGCCGTCGAGATCGGGTCGAGTGCCGAGGTCGGCTCGTCGAGCAGCAGCACCTCCGGCTTGGAGGCGACGGCGCGCGCGATGCACAGGCGCTGCTGTTGGCCGCCGGAGAGCGAGTTGCCGGATTGCTTGAGTTTGTCCTTGACCTCCTCCCACAACGCGGCCTTGCGCAGCGCCCATTCGACGCGGTCGTCCATCTCGGTTTTACTGAGTTTTTCGTACAACTTCACCCCGAAAGTGATGTTGTCGTAAATCGACATCGGGAACGGCGTCGGCTTTTGAAATACCATGCCGACCTTGGCGCGCAGCAGGTTGATGTCGACGTCGCGTCCAAGGATGTTGTGCCGATCGAGCAGAATCTCGCCCTCGGCGCGCAGGCCGGGGTAGAGCTCGAACATGCGGTTGAAGGTACGCAAGAGCGTCGACTTGCCGCAGCCGGACGGGCCGATGAACGCGGTCACCTTGTTGGCGGCGATGCCGAGCGAAATGCCTTTCAACGCATGAAAGTTGCCGTAGAAGAAATTCAGGTTCTTGACCTGAAGCTTGGAGCCGGTTTCGACCATGGTTTGCAAGCCTTAATGCGATGAGTGTTTTTGACTGCCCAGCCAACGGGCGAAGACGTTCAGTGCCAGCACGCTGAAAGTGATCAGCAGCGAACCGGCCCAGGCCAGCGTGTGCCAATCGTTGTACGGGCTCATGGCGAACTGAAAGATCACGATAGGCAAGTTGGCCATCGGCTGGTTCATGTTGCCGTTCCAGAACTGGTTGTTCAGCGCGGTGAACAACAGCGGCGCGGTTTCGCCGGAGATACGCGCCACCGCGAGCAATACGCCGGTCAGCACGCCCGACTTGGCGGCGCGCAAGGTGACGTACATCGTCACCTTCCATTGCGGCGTGCCCAGCGCGATGGCCGCTTCGCGCAGGCTGTTGGGCACCAGACGCAACATGTTTTCCGTGGTGCGCACCACCACCGGGATCACCAGCAGCGACAGCGCCAACGCGCCGGCCCAGCCGGAGAAGTGGCCCTGCGCCACGACGAACACTTCGTAGACGAACAGGCCGATGACGATCGACGGTGCCGACAGCAGGATGTCGTTGATGAAGCGGGTGGCCGGCGCGAGCCAGCCGCGCTGGCCGTATTCGGCCAGGTAGATGCCCGACAGAATGCCGACCGGCGTGCCGATCAGCGTGCCGAACACGGTCATCAGCAGGCTGCCGACGATGGCGTTGCCCAGCCCGCCGGTTTCCCCTGGCGGCGGCGTGCTGCGGGTGAAGAGGTCGAGGTGGATGCCGCCCAGCCCGTTTTGCAGCAGGGTGAACAGGATCCAGCACAGCCAGAACAGGCCGAAGACCATGGTGAACATGGAGATGCCCATGTTGATGCCGTTGATCATGCGCCGGCGGCGGTAGATCGAGTGATTCATCGAATGAGATTCCAGTGCTTGCTTCGACGACGAGGCCAAAAGGGTTTCACTCATTGTATCGCGCTCCATGGTCAGGATTCCTTGCCTTCTTGACGTTTCAGGCGCAGGAGCAGGATTTTCGAACAGGCCAATACCACAAAGGTAATGAAGAACAGGATCAGGCCCAATTGGATCAACGAGGCGATGTACAGATCGCCGTTGGCTTCGGCGAATTCGTTGGCCAGCGAGGAGGCGATCGAGTTGCCGGGTTGGAATAAACCGGGGGCGAAGTGCGACGAGTTGCCGATGACGAAGGTAACCGCCATGGTTTCGCCCAACGCGCGGCCGAGGCCGAGCATGATGCCGCCGACCACGCCGGTCTTGGTGTAGGGCAGGACGACGTAACGGACGACTTCCCAGGTGGTTGAGCCGAGTCCGTAAGCCGATTCTTTCAGTAGCGTCGGCACCACTTCGAAGACGTCGCGCATGACCGAGGCGATGAACGGGATCACCATGATGGCTAGGATCAGGCCGGCGGTGAAAATGCCGATGCCCATCGGCGCGCCTTGGAAAATCCAACCAACCAGCGGCAGGGGGCCGATATTGTCGATCAGCCAAGGCTGGATATGGTCGGAAAAGTAGGGGGCGAAGACGAACAGCCCCCACATGCCGTAGATGATCGACGGAATACCGGCCAAGAGCTCGACGGCAATGCCCAGCGGGCGCTTGAGCCAAGTGGGGCAGAGTTCGGTCAGGAACAAGGCGATGCCGAAACTGACCGGCACGCCGATCAGCAGCGCGATCAACGAGGTGATCAGCGTGCCGAAGATCGGCACGGCCGCGCCGAAATTATTCGCAACCGGGTCCCATTCGCTGGACGCCAGAAATCCCAGGCCGAACGCTTTGATGCTGGGCATCGCGCCGATCAGCAAGGAGATCAGGATGCCCACCAGGAGCGCGAGAACCAGAAACGCGAAACCTCGGGTAACGACCTTGAAGACTTGATCCAGCAGCATCTGGCGACGCATTACCTGATCGTTACTGAACTTTTCCATACACGGACTCGAAGGTTGTCTTGAGACAAAAAGCCGGGGAGAAGCTCCCCGGCCAGACAGGATTGTGCCAAAGCACAGTAGCGATTACTTCCAGACCGGTTGGCCGTTGGCGTCGGTGATTTGCTTCCAGCTGTCGCGGATCATGCCCTTCACGCTTTCCGGCAACGGGATGTAATCCATGCTGGCAGCGGCGCCGTCACCGCTCTTGTATGCCCAATCGAAGAACTTCAGCGCCGCGGTGGCTTGAACCGGCTTGTCCTGTTTCTTGTGCATCAGGATAAAGGTGGCGCCGGCAATCGGCCAGGTGTCCGCGCCCGACTGATTGGTCAACAGCAGGTAGTAGCCGGGCGCCTTTTTCCAGTCGGCGTGACCGGCTGCTGCCTTGAAGCTTTCCTGGCTCGGGGTGACGAACTTGCCGTCGGCGTTCTTCATTTGGCCGAAGGCCATGTTGTTCTGCTTGGCGTAGATGTATTCGACGTAGCCGATCGAACCCTTGATGCGGTTGACGAAGTTGGCGACGCCTTCATTGCCCTTGCCGCCCTGACCGGTCGGCCAGTTCACCGAGGTGTTGCTGCCGACTTTGCTCGCCCATTCCGGCGAGACCTTGGACAGGTAGTTGGTGAAAATGAACGTGGTGCCCGAACCATCGGCACGGCGTACCGGGAAGATGGTGTCCTTGGGCAGCTTCACGCCCGGGTTCAGCTTGGCGATGGCCGGATCGTTCCAGGTCTTGACCTTGCCTAGGTAGATGTCGGCCAACAGCGGGCCGGTGAATTTCATTTGACCAGCCTTCACGCCCGGAATGTTGACGACCGGCACGACGCCGCCGATCACGGTCGGGAACTGGGTCAGGCCGGTTTTGGCCAGGTCTTCCGGCTTCAGCGGCATGTCGGAGGCGCCGAAGTCGACGGTCTTGGCCGTGATCTGCTTGATGCCGCCGCCGGAACCGATCGACTGATAGTTCATCTTGCTGCCGGTCTCGGTTTGGTAGGTGGCGGCCCACTTGGCGTACAGCGGGTAGGGGAAAGTGGCGCCGGCGCCGGTGATGTCGGTGGCGAAAGCGGAAACCGAAGCGAAGGCACTGACTGCCAGTGCCAGTCGAAGCGTGTTTTTCATTGACGTACAAGCTCCTGAAGTTGAGGTGCAGGGTAGACGATGGCTGGCATTGTGGCGCGATTTTTTTTCAGAAATATTACAGTTCCAATTTGCCGTCGCCGCCAAGTGTCTTTATGTTGAGAGATATCCATCCTTCTCAGGTTATGCCGCCGAGGGATATAATCTGCCGACTGAAAAGCGGAGAGTGGTGAATGACGGCCAAGCTGGTGGTGGGTAATTGGAAGATGAACGGCAGCCTCGCGTCCAACCGCAAGTTGGTCAAGGGTATGTTGGAGGATCGTCGGATCAACCGCCCGGGCGTCGCGTTAGCGTCGCCTTTCGTTTATCTGCTGCAGCTGGCTGACTTGTTGCAACTCAGTCCGATGGACCTCGGCGCGCAAGATGTCAGTCAGTTCGGCCGCGACGGCGCCTACACCGGAGAAGTGTCGGCATCGATGCTGGCCAACGTCGGTTGCCGCTATGTGTTGATCGGCCACTCGGAACGTCGTCAGTATTTGGCGGAGAGCAATGCGCTGTTGGCCAAGAAGATGGAAAACGTGCTGGCGGCGCATTTGGCGCCGATTCTCTGTGTCGGCGAAACGCTGGCCGAACGCGAGGCCGGCGAGCATTTAAGTGTCATCCGGCGGCAATTGGACATCGTGGCCGACTTCATGCCGCAGCAGGTGATTGTGGCCTACGAGCCGGTGTGGGCGATCGGTACCGGCAAGGTCGCAAGCCTGGAACAGATTGCCGAGATGCACGAGTGTATTAAAGAGACCGGCTTGCAAAGGCAAAACGGCTCTGCTAGTATGCGCGTTCTCTACGGCGGCAGCGTAAAAGCTGATAATGCCGAAGCGATTCTCTCGATATCGAGTGTGGATGGAGCCTTGGTTGGCGGGGCTTCGCTGGATGTCGATTCATTTGGAATGATTTGCCAGGCCGCGGATAAATTGGTATAGTATGGAACTTCTTAAGACGTTAATCTGGATCGTAAATCTGATCTCTGCCGTATCCGTTGTGGTACTGGTGCTGATGCAGCACGGCAAGGGTGCAGATATGGGGGCCGCCTTCGGTAGCGGTGCGTCCGGAAGCCTGTTTGGCGCGTCTGGTTCGGCAAACTTTCTGAGTAGAACGACCGCCATCCTCGCGATCGTTTTCTTTTCGACTAGCCTGGCGCTCGTTTATCTGTCTGGGGGCAGTAAAAGCGAACTTGGCGTCATGGGTGGTCAGGTTGTACAAAAAACGGTGCCGCAAATCCCGAGTGGGGCCGTTAACAAAAATAATGCTTCGGGTCCACAGATACCCGATTGATAAAATTGACTGTGCCGACATGGTGAAATTGGTAGACACGCTATCTTGAGGGGGTAGTGGCGAAAGCTGTGTGAGTTCGAGTCTCACTGTCGGCACCACCATTAAAAGCAGGCCACCGGGATTCCGGTGGCCTGTTTTGTTTGGAGCCGGGAAGGGTCGCACCTTTCCAAATAAAATGGGGTATGGGGAAATGCTGCAAAACTACTTTCCTATTCTGCTGTTTATCGTCGTCGGACTTTTGGTCGGCGCAGGGCCCTTGCTGTTGGGCCGTCTGCTCGCGCCCAATCGGCCCGATGCTGAAAAACTGTCTCCGTACGAGTGCGGCTTCGAGGCTTTCGAAGACGCGCGCATGAAATTTGACGTGCGCTTTTATCTCGTCGCCATTCTTTTTATCCTGTTCGACCTTGAAATTGCGTTCATGTTTCCCTGGGCCGTCGTGCTGAAGGAGCTTGGGCTATTCGGCCTGTCCGCAATGTTTGTATTCCTGGCTATTCTCACAATAGGCTTCGTGTATGTCTGGAAAAAAGGGGCATTGGAATGGGAATAGAGGGCGTTCTGGAAAAAGGGTTCATCACCACCACCGCCGATACACTGATCAACTATACCCGTACGGGCTCGCTTTGGCCGATGACCTTTGGCTTGGCCTGTTGCGCGGTTGAAATGATGCATGCCGGCGCGGCGCGTTACGACCTCGACCGTTTCGGTATCGTGTTTCGTCCCAGTCCGCGCCAGTCGGACCTGATGATCGTGGCTGGCACGCTGTGCAATAAGATGGCGCCGGCGTTGCGTAAGGTCTACGACCAGATGGCCGAGCCGCGCTGGGTGCTCTCCATGGGATCGTGCGCCAACGGCGGTGGCTACTACCATTACTCGTATTCCGTCGTGCGCGGTTGCGACCGGATCGTGCCGGTCGACGTCTACGTTCCCGGCTGTCCACCGACCGCCGAGGCGCTGCTGTACGGCATTATTCAGCTACAAAACAAAATTAAACGCACTCATACCATAGCCCGCTAAGGTAGAAACTATGGCCTCCAAACTGGAAGCGCTCAAGGCGACCGTTGAGCAGGTGCTGGGCGATAAGCTCGTGTCTGCGACGTTGGCGCTGGATGAATTGAGCATCGTCTGCAAGGCAGCGGATTGGGTGGAGGTGGCGCAGACCCTGCGCGACCACCCGTCGCTTTCTTTTGAGCAATGCGTCGACTTATGCGGCGTGGACTATCTCTCATATAAAGATGGCGGCTACGATGGCGCGCGCTTCGCCGCGGTCAGCCAGTTGTTGTCGATCAAGCACAATGCCCGCGTGCGCGTGCGCGTGTTCGCCGAAAACGACGACTTTCCCGTGCTGCCCTCGGTGGTCGGCGTCTGGAACGCGGTCAACTGGTACGAGCGCGAGGCGTTCGATCTGTTCGGCATCGTGTTCGAGGGCCACCCCGACCTGCGTCGCCTGCTGACCGACTACGGCTTCATCGGTCATCCGTTCCGCAAGGATTTCCCGCTGTCCGGGCACGTGGAGATGCGCTACGACCCGACCGAGCAGCGCGTCATCTATCAGCCGGTCACCATCGAGCCGCGCGAAATCACGCCGCGCATCATTCGCGAGGAGAACTACGGTGGCTGAAATCCGTAATTTCACCCTTAACTTCGGTCCGCAGCACCCGGCGGCGCA
Organism: Paludibacterium sp.; assembly: GCF_019232825.1. Classification (GTDB taxonomy): domain Bacteria; phylum Pseudomonadota; class Gammaproteobacteria; order Burkholderiales; family Chromobacteriaceae; genus Paludibacterium. The sequence goes on from NZ_JAFAND010000133.1 coordinate 17,476, forward strand.
CGGTGTGCTGCGCTTGGTGCTGGAGCTTGACGGCGAAGTCATCGAGCGCGCCGATCCGCACATCGGGCTGTTGCACCGCGGCACCGAGAAGCTGGCTGAGCATAAGACCTTCATCCAGTCGCTGCCCTATATGGATCGGCTGGACTACGTGTCGATGATGTGCAACGAGCATGCCTACTGTCTGGCCATCGAAAAGCTGACCGGTGTCGACGTGCCGATCCGCGGCCAATACATCCGGGTGATGTTCGCCGAAATCACGCGCATTCTGAACCACTTGCTGTGGATCGGCGCGCACGCGCTGGATATCGGCGCCATGACGATGTTCCTGTATGCCTTCCGCGAGCGTGAAGATCTGATGGACTGCTACGAAGCCGTCTCGGGCGCGCGCCTGCACGCGGCGTACTTCCGTCCCGGCGGCGTCTATCGCGATCTGCCCGACAGCATGCCGCAATACACGGTGTCCAAGATCAAGAACGCGCGCGAGCTGGCCAGGCTCAATGAGCGCCGTTCCGGCACCATGCTGGACTTCATCGAGGACTTCACCCGCCGCTTCCCGACCTGCGTCGATGAATACGAGACGCTGTTGACCGACAACCGCATCTGGAAACAGCGCACGGTCGGCATCGGCGTGGTGTCGCCGGAGCGAGCCCTCAATCTGGGCTTGACCGGGGCGATGCTGCGCGGCTCGGGCATCGAGTGGGACCTGCGCAAGAAGCAGCCGTACGATGTTTACCGCGACGTCGACTTCGATATTCCGGTCGGCGTGAACGGCGACTGCTACGACCGTTACCTGGTGCGCATGGAAGAAATGCGCCAGGCCAACCGCATCGTGGCGCAGTGCGTTCAGTGGCTCAAGCAGAATCCCGGTCCGGTGATCACCGCCAACCATAAGGTGGCGCCACCGTCGCGCGAAGCGATGAAGAGCAATATGGAAGAGCTCATCCATCACTTCAAGCTGTTCACCGAGGGGATGCATGTGCCGGAAGGCGAGGTCTATGCCGCCACCGAACATCCGAAGGGCGAATTCGGCATCTATCTGATGTCCGACGGCGCCAACAAACCCTACCGACTCAAGATCCGTGCACCGGGCTATGCCCATCTGGCCGCGCTGGACGAAATGGCGCGTGGCCATATGCTCGCCGACGCCGTGGCGATCATCGGTACGCAGGATATCGTATTTGGGGAGATCGACCGCTGATGTTGTCCGCAGAATCGCTTGCCAAGATTGACGTCGAGGTAGCCAAGTACCCTGCCGACCAGAAGCGGTCGGCCGTCATGGGTGCGTTGCGCATTGCCCAGCAGGAAAAGGGCTGGCTCGCTACCGAAACCATCGAATATGTCGCCGACTACCTGGGGCTGCCGCCGGTGCAGGCCTACGAAGTCGCTACCTTCTACAACATGTATGACCTGCGCCCGGTCGGCAAATACAAGCTGACGATGTGCACCAATCTGCCCTGTGCCTTGCAAGGCAGCGTCAACGCCGCCGAGTACCTGCAGCAGAAGCTTGGCATCAAATTCGGCGAAACCACGCCGGACGGCAAGTTCACGCTGGTGGAGGGGGAGTGCATGGGCGCCTGTGGCGATGCCCCGGTCATGCTGGTCAACAACCATAAGATGTGCTCGAAGATGACCCCCGATGCCATCGACAAGAAACTGGCGGAGTTCGAATAATGGCGATCTTCGTTTCTGGTGTGATTTTCGAGGGGGTCGACACTTCCGACCCGAATGGCTGGACGCTGGAAGCCTACCGCGCGCGCGGCGGCTACAAGGCGCTCGAGCGAATCCTGCAGGACAAGATGGCGCAAGACGACGTGGTGGCCGAGGTCAAGGCGTCGGGCCTGCGCGGCCGAGGCGGCGCGGGCTTTCCCTCCGGGCTGAAATGGAGCTTCATGCCGCGTAGCTTCCCCGGCGACAAATACGTCGTCTGCAATAGCGACGAGGGCGAGCCCGGCACCTTCAAGGACCGCGACATTCTGCGCTACAACCCGCATGCGCTGATCGAGGGCATGATCATCGCCGGCTACGCCATGGGCACCAAGGCGGGCTACAACTACATCCACGGCGAAATCTTCGAGGAATACGAGCGTTTCGAGGAAGCGCTGGCGCAAGCGCGCGCGGCGGGGCTGTTGGGTCAAAACATCCTCGGCAGCGGTTTCAATTTTGATCTGTTCGCCCACCACGGCTATGGCGCCTATATCTGCGGCGAGGAAACGGGGCTGCTCGAATCGCTGGAAGGCAAGAAGGGGCAACCGCGCTTCAAACCGCCGTTCCCCGCCAGCTTCGGCCTGTACGGCAAGCCGACCACCATCAACAACACCGAGACCTTCGCCTCGGTGCCGTTCATCATGCGCGACGGCGCGCAGAAGTTCATGGACCTGGGCAAGCCGAACAACGGCGGTACCAAGCTGTTCTCGATTTCCGGCCACGTCAACCGTCCCGGCAACTACGAGATCGCGCTGGGCACGCCGTTTGCCGCGCTGCTGGAAATGGCGGGCGGCATGAAGGACGGCAAGAAGCTCAAGGCGGTGATTCCGGGCGGTTCCAGCGCGCCGGTGCTGCCGGCCGAAATCATGATGGACCTGACGATGGATTACGACGCCATCGCCAAGGCAGGATCGATGCTGGGCTCCGGCGCGGTGATCGTCATGAACGAGGACGTCTGCATGGTCAAGGCGTTGGAACGCCTGTCCTACTTCTATCATGAAGAGTCCTGCGGGCAGTGCACGCCGTGCCGGGAAGGTACCGGCTGGCTCTACCGCATCATCCACCGCATTGAACATGGTGAAGGACGCCCGGAGGACCTCGATTTGTTGGCCTCCATCGGCAATAACATGGCCGGACGCACCATTTGCGCGCTGGCCGATGCCGCGGTGTTCCCGGTACGCAGCTTTACCAAGCACTTCCGCCATGAGTTCGAATATCACATCGAACACAAGAAGTGCCTGGTTGAGCATCACTGGTGTTGATCGGGCCCCCTGGGCGCCCTTAATTCAGGTAGCAGAACGCTATGCTTGAAATCGAAATCGACGGAAAGAAACTCACGGTGCCGCAAGGCAGCACCGTCATGGATGCCGCCCATTCGGCCGGCACCTACATTCCCCACTTCTGCTATCACAAGAAGCTGTCGATCGCAGCCAACTGCCGCATGTGCCTGGTGGAAGTGGAGAAAGCGCCGAAGCCGTTGCCGGCCTGTGCGACGCCGGTGACCGACGGCATGAAGGTATCCACCCACTCGCCGATGGCCAAGACCGCACAGCAAGGGGTGATGGAATTCCTGCTGATCAATCACCCGCTGGACTGCCCGATCTGCGATCAGGGCGGCGAGTGCCAGCTGCAGGATCTCGCCGTGGGCTACGGCAATGGCCAGTCGCGCTATACCGAAGCCAAGCGCGCGGTGGAAGCTAAGGAGATGGGGTCGCTCATCAGCGCCGAAGAAATGGCGCGTTGTATCCATTGCACCCGCTGCGTGCGCTTCACCGAGGAAATCGGCGGCCTGCAGGAAATCGGCATGGCCAACCGCGGCGAGCACTCGGAAATTCTGCCGTTCCTCGGCAAGACCGTGAATTCGGAAATCTCCGGCAACGTGATCGACCTGTGTCCGGTTGGCGCGCTGACCTCCAAGCCGTTCCGTTACTCGACGCGCGCCTGGGAGTTGTCCCGCCGCCGTTCGGTTAGCGCGCATGACGGCCTGGGCAGCAACCTGGTGGTCCAGGTCAAGCACAACAAGGTGATGCGCGTGCTGCCGCTGGAGAACGAAGCCATCAACGAATGCTGGCTCTCCGACCGCGATCGTTTTTCGTACGAAGGCCTGAACGCCGACGCACGTTTGCAGCAGCCGATGATCAAGCATGGCGGCCAATGGCATGAGACCGATTGGCAAACCGCGCTGGAGTATGTGGTCAAGGGACTCAAAGGCGTGGCGAGCCAGCACGGCCAGGACGCCATCGGCTTCTTGCTCAGCCCGCATGCCACGACCGAGGAGCTGTTCCTCGCGCAGAAACTGGCCCGCGGCCTGGGCGTGAATAACATCGACTACCGCTTGCGCCGCAGCGATTTCTCGCTGGATGCCGTGCAAACCGGCGCGCATTGGCTCGGTGGCGCCATCGCCGACCTGTCCGTTGCGAATGCCGTTCTGGTGGTGGGCAGCACGCAGCGCCAAGAGCAGCCGCTCTTGGCCTCGCGCTTGCGCCAAGCGGTCAAGAAGGGCACCGAGTTGTCGGTGCTGCATGTGGTCGCCGAAGACCTGCTGACCCCGGTGCATGCCCGCCTGACCGTTGCGCCGGCCGCGCTGGTCAATGGCTTGGCCCAGGTATTGAAAGCGGTTGTCGCGATCAAGGGCGAAACGGGTGTCGATCTGTCGGCGGTGTCGGTTTCGGCCGAGGCGCAGCGCATGGCGGAAAGTCTGTGCGGTGCCGAAAACGCCGCAGTGCTGTTGGGCAACGTGGCACAGCACCACCCGGCCTTTGGCCAACTGTGGGCGCTGGCGCAAGAGATTGCCCGCTTGACCGGCGCGCGCTTCGGTTTGACCGCCGAGGCCGCCAACAGCGTCGGCGCGGAACTGGCCGGCGCCCTGCCGCACCGCGGCGCCATGGGGGAATCGGCCACCGCCGGCGCCAACGCCGCGCAGATGATCGCCGCGCCGCGCAAGGCATACGTGCTGCTCAACACGGAAGTCGAGTACGACAGCTACAACCCGCAAGCGGCCGTTGCCGCCATGAAGGCCGCCGAGACGGTGATCGCGCTGACGAGCTACCAGAGCGAAGGGCTGCTTGATTATGCCGATGTGCTGCTGCCGATCGCGCCGTTCTCGGAAACCGCCGGTTCGTTCGTGAATATGGAAGGCCGGCTGCAGACCTTCAACGGCGTGGTGCGCCCGCTGGGCGAAACCCGCCCGGCGTGGAAGGTGCTGCGTGTGCTGGGGACCATGCTTGGTTTGGCGGGCTTCGACTATACGACGGTGGAAGAGGTGCGCGCCGAGTGGCAGGGCAAGGGCGAGATCGCCGCGTTGCTCAGCAACGCCGCCGCATCGCTGCCGGCGGTCGACACGGCGGTCAAGGCCGGGTTGACCCGTGTCGGCGAAGTGCCGATGTACCAGGCCGATCCGATTTGCCGTCGCGCCATCTCGCTGCAGCAGACGTCCTGGGCCGAAGCGCCGCATGCCAGCGCGCATTCCAGCGTGCTGGCCGCCGCGGGCGTGGCAGCCGGAAGCACCGTGACCGTCCGCCAAGGCGAGGGTAGCGTGCAAGTGCGCATCGATGCGGACGACCTGCTGCCGTTGGATACGCTGCGTCTGGCGACGGCGCATGCCGATACGCTGGCCCTGGGCGGTATGTTCGACCCGATCCAGATTATTCAGGGGTAAGCCATGGAGCTTCTGCAAACCTATTTGGGCACTCAGCTCGGGTACGTGATCTGGACCCTGCTGAAAATCGTCGTCATCGTCGCCCCGATGATGCTCGCCGTGGCCTACCTGACCTATGCCGAGCGCAAGGTCATCGGCTATATGCAGGTGCGCATCGGGCCGAACCGCGTCGGTCCCCTGGGCCTGCTGCAGCCGATCGCCGACGGCATCAAGCTGTTGATGAAGGAAATCATCCTGCCGGCCAAGTCGAGCAAGGGATTGTTCCTGTTGGCGCCGATCATGTCGATCATGCCGGCGCTCGCCGCCTGGGCGGTGGTGCCGTTCACCGACCACTTGGTGCTGGCCAACGTCAACGCCTCGCTCTTGTACATCATGGCCATCACCTCGATGGGCGTGTACGGCGTGATCATCGCCGGCTGGGCGGGCAACTCCAAGTACTCGTTCCTGGGCGGCATGCGCTCGGCGGCGCAGATCGTGTCCTACGAAATCGCCATGGGCTTCGCCCTGGTGGGCGTGCTGATGGTGTCGGGCAGTCTCAACTTGGTGGAAATCGTCAAGCAGCAGGGGCAAGGGCTCGCCGGCGGGTCGATCCTGTCGTGGAACTGGCTGCCGCTGTTGCCGCTGTTTATCGTCTACCTCGTCTCCGGCGTGGCCGAAACCAACCGTGCCCCGTTCGACGTGGCAGAAGGAGAGTCGGAAATCGTCGCCGGCTTCCATGTCGAGTATTCCGGCATGGCGTTCGCGATTTTCTTCCTGGCAGAGTACGCCAACATGATCCTGGTCTCCGCCATGACCTCGCTGATGTTCCTTGGCGGCTGGCTGTCGCCGTTCCCGGCGAGCTGGGGCGTGCTTGGCGCGGGCAGCTTTTTCTGGCTCGCGGCGAAGATGTCGTTCGTGCTGTTCTGCTTCCTGTGGTTCCGGGCTACGTTCCCGCGCTACCGCTACGACCAGATCATGCGCTTGGGCTGGAAGGTGTTCATTCCCGTTACGCTGGTTTGGATCGTGTTGCTGGGCGCTTGGATGATGAGCCCGGTATCCCTCTGGCACTGATACGTTAGGCAAAGAGCATGGAATCGATTCGCAAGTTTTTTAAAACCTTCCTGCTGGTCGAGCTGGTACAGGGCCTGATGTTGACCGGGCGCCATATGTTCGCGCGCAAGATCACCGTCCAGTATCCAGAGGAAAAGACTCCGCAGTCGCCGCGTTTCCGTGGCCTGCATGCGCTGCGCCGCTATCCCAACGGCGAAGAGCGCTGCATCGCCTGCAAATTGTGCGAGGCGGTCTGTCCGGCCATGGCGATCACCATCGAATCGGACGAGCGCGCCGACGGCACTCGCCGCACCACGCGTTACGACATCGACTTGATCAAGTGCATCTACTGCGGCTTCTGTGAAGAGGCCTGCCCGGTGGACGCCATCGTGGAAACGCACATTCTGGAGTTCCACGGCGAAAAGCGCGGCGATCTCTATTACACCAAACCGATGTTGCTGGCGATCGGCGACAAGTACGAGGCCGAGATCGCCGCCAACAAGGCGGCCGACGCCAAGTACCGCTAAGGGGGAGACATGAGCTTTACTACCGCTGTTTTCTACATCTTGTCGGCGATCCTGCTCGCGGCGGCTTTCCGCGTGATTACCGCCAAGAACCCCGTGCACGCCGCCTTGTTCCTGGTGCTGTCGTTTTTCAGCGCCGCAGGCCTCTGGGTGCTGCTCGAGTCCGAGTTCCTGGCCATTTCGCTGGTGCTCGTCTACGTCGGCGCGGTCATGGTGCTGTTCCTGTTCGTGGTGATGATGCTCGACATCGACATCGAGAAACTGCGCGAGGGGTTCTGGAAGCACTTTCCGCTCGCCGGCACCATCGCCATCATCATGGCGGGCGAGATGGCGCTGATCCTCGGCAGCCCCGAGGCAGGCCTCAAGACCTACCCGGCGCGCGCGCCGCTCGCGGCGGATTTCAGCAATGTGCGTGAGTTGGGCGTGCAGATGTATACGCACTACATGTTCGCGACGGAGCTTGCCTCGGTGGTCCTGCTGTTGGCCATCGTCGCGGCCATCGCGCTCACGCAGCGCACGCGCAAGGAAAGCAAGGCGCTGAATGTCGGCGATCAGGTGGCCGTGCGCGCCGCCGACCGCGTCCGCGTCGTCAAAATGGCAGCCACGCCGGTGGAAACCGTCGAGGCCGCCGAAGATCAACCTCAGGCCTGACGGCCACCCATAGAAAAAGGAGGCATCGTGCTGACACTCACACACTTCCTGGTGCTGGCCGCGATCCTGTTTGCCATCAGCGTGCTAGGGATCTTCCTGAACCGCAAAAACATCATCGTGCTGTTGATGTCGATCGAGCTGATGCTGCTGGCGGTGAACTGCAATTTCATCGCGTTTTCGCATTATTTGTCGGATACCGCCGGCCAGATCTTCGTCTTCTTCATCCTGACCGTGGCGGCGGCCGAGTCGGCCATCGGCCTGGCTATCCTGGTGGTGCTGTTCCGTAATTTGCGCACCATCAACGTCGAAGACCTGGGCAGCCTCAAGGGCTAGCGCATAACCACAAGAAAAGCAGACAACATGGATATGAAAACCCTTCTCCTGCTGATCGCGCTGGCCCCGCTGGCCGGGTCGATCATCGCCGGGCTGTTCGGCTGGGCGATCGGGCGCCGCGCCGCGCATGTGGTCACCATCACCGGTGTGGCCGTGTCCGCCGTCCTGTCGCTCAACGTGCTTTCCGGTTTCGTGTTCGGCCATGCGCCGGTGTTCAACGAGCCGGTGTACACGTGGCTGACGGTCAACGGCAACACCTATTCGGTCGGCTTCCAGATCGATGCGCTGTCAGCGATGATGATGGCGGTGGTCACCAGCGTGTCGCTGATGGTGCACATCTACACCATCGGCTACATGCAGGAAGATCCTGGCTACCAACGCTTCTTCAGCTATATCTCGCTGTTCACCTTCTCGATGCTGATGCTGGTGATGAGCAACAACTTCATCCAGCTGTTCTTCGGTTGGGAAGCGGTGGGCCTGGTGTCCTACTTGCTGATCGGTTTCTGGTTTAAACGGCCGACGGCGATCTTCGCCAACTTGAAAGCCTTCCTGGTCAACCGCGTGGGCGACTTCGGCTTCTTGTTGGGCATTGGTCTGGTGCTGGCTTATTTCGGCGGCTCGCTCGACTACAAGGACGTGTTCGCCGTGGCGCCTCAGCTTGCCGGCAAGACCATCGCGCTGATTCCCGGCCAGTCCTGGTCGCTGATGACGGTGACCTGCATCCTGCTGTTCGTCGGCGCGATGGGCAAGTCGGCGCAGTTCCCGCTGCACGTCTGGCTGCCGGATTCGATGGAAGGCCCGACGCCGATCTCGGCGCTGATCCACGCCGCGACCATGGTGACCGCCGGCATCTTCATGGTGGCGCGCATGAGCCCGCTCTTTGAGCTGTCGGACACCGCGCTCAACTTCGTCATGATCATCGGCTCGATCACCGCGCTGTTCATGGGCTTCCTCGGCGTGGTGCAAAACGACATCAAACGCGTGGTGGCTTACTCGACGCTGTCGCAGCTGGGTTACATGACCGTGGCGCTCGGCGCTTCGGCCTACTCGGTGGCGGTGTTCCACGTGATGACCCACGCCTTCTTCAAGGCGCTGCTGTTCTTGGCCGCGGGTTCCGTGATCATCGGCATGCATCACGATCAGGACATGCGCAATATGGGCGGTCTGCGCAAATACATGCCGATCACCTGGCTGACGTCGCTGATCGGTTCGCTGGCGTTGATCGGCACGCCGTTCTTCGCCGGGTTCTACTCCAAGGACTCGATCATCGACGCGGTCAACCAGTCGCATTTGCCGGCAGCCGGATTCGCGAGCTTCGCGCTGACCGCCAGCGTGTTCGTGACCGCGCTGTATTCGTTCCGTCTGTATTTCATGGTGTTCCATGGCCAAGAGCGTTGGAAATTGAACGTGCATGAGCACGAAGCCGGCGCCCACGACGAGGACGAACACCATCACGGCCTGGGGCCGAACGACAACCCCCACGAATCGCCGTGGGTGGTGACGCTGCCCTTGGTGCTGTTGGCGATCCCGTCGGTGGTCATCGGCTATCTGGCGATCGGCCCGCTGGTCTATGGCGATTTCTTCCAGGGCGCGATTTTCATCGACGCCGTCAAGCATCCCGGCCTCGCGCATTTGGGCGAGGAGTTCCATGGCCCGGTCGCCATGGCGCTGGAATCGCTGCGTTCGCTGCCGTTGTGGCTTGCCGCCGCCGGCGTGCTGACCGCCTGGATCGGCTACATGAAGGCGCCGCATTTGCCGGGCGCGATCCAGCGCCGCGTCAACGCGCTGTATGTGCTGCTCGTCAACAAGTACTACCTGGACGAGCTGTATTTCGCCGTGTTCGCCAAAGGGGCGCGCGCTGTCGGCAACGCACTGTGGAAGGTCGGCGACATGCTGTTGATCGACGGTCTGGTGGTCAACGGCTCCGCCGCGATGGTCGGCGCGTTCTCGCGCCTGACGCGCCGGCTGCAGACCGGCTTCATCTACAGCTATGCCGCCACCATGATTTTGGGCGTGTTGGCACTGATGACCTATTGGTTCGCACCGCTGATCTTGCGTTGAGCCACGAAAAACCGGGATTAAAAAACACAAGGTTTCGACTATGTTGACTAACGTTCTGAGTCTGGTGATCTGGGTGCCGATCCTGTTCGGCCTCTTGGTCCTGGCCACCGGCGACGACAGCCGGGCGGGCCTCGCGCGCTGGATCGCCCTGGTGGGCGCGCTCGCCGGGTTCCTGCTCGCGCTGCCGCTCTTTACCAGCTTTACCGAACTGCATGGCGGCATGCAGTTCGAGGAAATGCATCCCTGGATCGAGTCGCTCAACATCAACTACCATCTGGGCGTGGACGGCATCTCGATGCTGTTCGTGCTGCTCAACAGCTTCACGACGCTCCTGGTGGTCATCGCCGGCTGGGAAGTGATTCAGAAACGCACCGCCCAGTACATGGCGGCGTTCCTGATCATGTCTGGTCTGATCAACGGCGCCTTCGCCGCGTTGGACGCGATCCTGTTCTACGTGTTCTTCGAGGGCATGCTGATTCCGATGTACCTGATCATCGGCGTCTGGGGCGGCCCGCGCCGCGTGTACGCGTCGATCAAGTTCTTCCTCTACACGCTGTTGGGTTCGCTACTGATGCTGGTGGCGTTCATCTATCTGTACGGCAAGGCGGGCAATACCTTTGAAATCGCCGCCTTCCAGGATATGAAGCTGACCTTCGGCGTGCAGATCCTGCTGTTTATCGCCTTCTTCCTTTCCTTCGCGGTCAAGGTGCCGATGTGGCCGGTGCACACCTGGTTGCCGGATGCGCACGTGGAAGCGCCGACCGGCGGCTCGATGGTGCTGGCGGCCATCACGCTGAAGATCGGCGCCTACGGTTTCCTGCGGTTCGCGCTGCCGATCGCGCCGGACGCCTCGCGTTATCTGTCCGGCTTCATGGTGACGCTGTCGCTGATCGCGGTGGTGTACATCGGCCTGGTGGCGCTGGTGCAAAGCGACATGAAGAAGCTGGTGGCCTATTCGTCGATCTCGCACATGGGGTTCGTCACGCTCGGCATCTTCATGTTTGCCGGCAATACCCAGAACGTTTATGCGGTCGAGGGCGCGCTGATCCAGATGGTGTCGCACGGTTTCGTGTCGGCGGCCATGTTCATGTCGATCGGCGTCATGTATGACCGCATGCATAGCCGCAACATCGCCGACTACGGCGGCGTCGCCAACAAGATGCCGATCTTCGCCTCGTTCACGATGTTGTTCGCCATGGCCAATGCCGGTCTGCCGGCGACTTCCGGCTTCGTCGGCGAGTTTATGGTGGTGCTCGGCGCGGTGCAGGTGAACTTCTGGTACGCGGCGCTCGCCGCCACCACGCTGATTTTCGGCGCCGCCTACACGCTGTGGATGTTCAAGCGCGTGATCTTCGGCGAGGTGGCCAACGACCACGTGGCCGCGCTGAAAGACGTGAACAAGCGCGAGTTCCTGGTGTTGACGCTGTTGGCGCTGACCGTGCTCGGCATGGGGCTGTATCCGCAGGCCTTCATCGACAAGATGCACCCGGCGGTGAACGATCTGATTGCCCACGTGGCGCAAAGCAAGCTGTAAGGCAAGGAAAACACAATGAACTGGGCTACTTTGAACCTGACGCCGGCCTTGCCCGAGCTGTTCCTGCTCGCGGCGGTGCTGGTATTGCTTGTGGTCGACATGCTGATCAAGGACGAGCGCCGCTGCGTCATGTACGGGCTGTCGCTGTTGACGCTCGCCGGCTGCGCCGCGGTGCAGTACTGGGCATGGACGCCGGTGCCGGTGGAAACCTTCCACAAGATGTTCGTCGCCGATCCGCTGTCGGGCATCATCAAGTTCTTCCTGTACGGCGTGACCGCCGCGGTGCTGGTGTATACCCGCCAGTACATCGCCGATCGCCAGATGTTCAAGGGTGAGTATTTCACCCTGACGCTGTTCGCGTTGTTCGGCATGAACGTCATGGTGTCCGCTAGCCACTTCATGACGCTGTATATCGGCCTGGAGCTGCTGTCGCTGGCGCTCTATGCGCTGATCGCGCTGCGACGCGATTCGGTGCCCGCCACCGAGGCGGCGATGAAGTACTTCGTGCTGGGCGCGTTGGCCTCCGGGCTGCTGCTCTACGGCATGTCGATGGTGTATGGCGCCACCGGCTCGTTGGAAATCTCGACGATTGCCCGCGTGATCGCCTCCGGCAACGGTAACACCGTGCTCTTGGTGTTCGGTCTCGTATTCCTGGTGGCCGGCCTGTGCTTCAAGCTGGGCGCGGTACCGTTCCATATGTGGGTGCCGGACGTCTACCAAGGCGCGCCCACCGCGGTGACGCTTTTGATCGGGTCAGCGCCGAAGCTCGCGGCCTTCGTGTTCCTGGTGCGTATCCTTGGACAAGGCATGGAGGCGCTGTTGTCGCAGTGGCAAGGCATGCTGATGATCGTGGCCGTGCTGTCGATGGCGCTGGGCAACATCACCGCCATCGCCCAGACCAACATCAAGCGCATGCTGGCCTATTCGACCATTTCGCACATGGGCTTTCTGCTGGTGGGCTTCTTGACCGGCAATGCCGACGGCTTCTCCTCGGCCATGTACTACGCCATCGTCTACGTGCTGATGTCGATGGCGGCGTTCGGGGTGATCCTGGCGCTGTCGCGCGCGGGTTTCGAATGCGAGAAGATCGCCGATCTCAAGGGGCTGAATCAGCGCAATAGCTGGTATGCGCTCTTGATGCTGCTGACCATGTTCTCGATGGCGGGTATTCCGCCGCTGGCCGGCTTCTACGCCAAATTCGCGGTGATCCGCGCCGCCGCCAACGCAGGCCTCGTGCCGCTGGCGGTGTTTGCCGTGCTGATGTCGCTCATCGGCGCCTTCTACTACCTGCGGGTGGTCAAGGCGATGTACTTCGATGCCGCCGAGGACGACAGCGCGATCGAAGTGCGCGCCGACATGCGCGTGGTGCTGTCGCTCAACGCGCTGGCGCTGCTGGGGCTTGGCGTTTTGCCGCAGCAATTGGTGGCGTTGTGCATGAGCGCCGTCAAGCAATCGTTGACCATGTTCTGAGCGATGCCATGCAAGCTAGTGTGACGCTGTTATTGATCGTGGCGATCATCGCCGCCAATCTGCCGTTCTTGCTCACGCGCATCGGCGGCGTGCTGCCGGTGGCGCATAAACGCTTCGCCTGGCGTCTGTTGGAGTTCGTCGTGCTTTATCTCGGGGTCGGGCTGTTCGCCCGGCTGCTGGAGGCGCGGTTGATGCCGGTGCATGTGCAGGATTGGCAATTCTATGTCAGCACCTTCGCCCTGTTCGTGGTGTTCGCCTTCCCCGGGTTCACCTGGCGATACTTCTGGCGTGTGCGGCGCTGACGGGCGCCTTGCCTCAACACAGGCCCCTGTATTCCAGGGGCCTCAGGCTGTTGACTTAGTGGTTTGCGGCGATTCCGGAGGACCCGGCAAAGCCGGGCCTCGGAGACAACTGACTGATTTCTCAGCCTGTCCATCGAATCCCAATCCCCCTGCCCTTGCCCTGCAAGGGAGCCTCCGCTTCGCGGAGAAGGGTTTGTCAGCAAGCGGAGGCCCCTGGTATTCCAGGGGCCTTTTGTTTTTGCGGCAAACGGCCTGACATATTTCTTAATGTTTACCCAATAGATAAAACATGTTTTTCTGGCATAAATAGGAAAAGTCCTAGCAAAGCCAAACGTTAGGACGCAGAAAAACGAGATCAAACTTCACTTCCAGTGCATGAACGCGTCGCGCACTTCGCGCCAGCGGGCTGGTGTTTCACGACCACCGCAAGAAGGAACACGCTTCATGAACATTAAATCTACCCTTTGTCTGTTGGGCCTCGGTATCGCCTGTTTGACACAACCGGCCTTGGCCGATCATGACCATCACGACGGCGATCCGTATTGGCGCCGTGATGACGGCGGCTGGCATGGCGACATCCACCATTTCCACGAGCACGACGTCACGGTGTGGCGCGGCGGCAATTGGTATCACGGTCATCACGACGGCCGCGATGGCTGGTGGTGGATCGTCAATGGCCTGTGGTACTTCTATGCCGCGCCGGTTTACCCGTACCCCGATCCCTACACCCCGGCGGTCGTTGTCACCGCGCCGCAAGTCGCCGCGCCCGCGCCTCCGGCGCAAGTGTGGTACTACTGCCGCAATCCGGCGGGCTATTACCCCTATGTGCCGGCGTGCCGCCATTGGGAAATGGTGCCGGCGCAGCCTTGACGTTCGCGCCGAACCGCCTGGCCGTTGGCTGTGATTCATTGCCGATTATTGCGTGATCGGCCCCGTTTTACATCCGCACATGTTTTTTTACCCAGCGGCAATGCCCGGGCAACAACGTCCTGTCATAAAGAGAATCAGGACGTTTCGCATTCCGCGAGAAGGAGTTCACGATGAAATGGATCGGCAAGATCGCCGCCGCACTGATCGTCGGACTGATGGCCGCCAACGCGATGGCCGCGCATGTCGTGGTCGGTGTGGGTGTCGGCTTCGGCCCTTATTGGCGGCCGCCCGTCTATGTCGTGCCGGCGCCGGCCTATTACTATCCGCCGCCGGCTGTCGTGGTGCAGCCTGCGCCAGCGCCGGTTTATGTGCAACAGGCCCCAGCCAACGAGGTGTCGACCGCGCCGGCGCCGAGCAACACCTGGTATTACTGCGGCAAGCCGAAGGGTTATTACCCGTATGTGCCGAAATGCAAGATGCCTTGGCAGCCCGTGCCGGGCACCCCGCCACAAGAGGACGGCGCACCATGAAGCGAACCGCGATCACGCTGTGCAGCCTGTCCGCATTGCTGACGCTGACGGCCTGCGCCAGCTATCCGACTGGCCCGTCGGTGATGGTGATGCCAGGGGCCGGCAAGACGTTCGAGCAGTTTCAGGCGGATGACGTCAGTTGCCGCCAATATGCCCAATACCAGGGCGGCGGCGTCAGCACGCAGCAGAACGCCACCAATAGCGCGCTGACCTCGGCCGCGGTCGGCACGGTGGTCGGCGCGGCCGCCGGCGCTTTGATCGGCGGCAATCATCAAGGTGCCGGCGTGGGCGCGGGTGTTGGCTTATTGGGCGGCGCGCTGGCCGGCACGGATGCCGCCAATGCCTCGGCACGCATGACACAGCGCAGTTACGATCAAGCGTATATCCAATGCATGTACGCCAAGGGCGAACGGGTGCCGATGTACGGCGGCTTCGCGCGCGCCGAGACGCCGCCCGCGCCGCCGCCGCGTCGGGTATACGTGATGCCGCCGCCACCGCCGCCCGGCTGGTGAGCGGCCAGGCCGGCGTATCGAGCCAGTCCGATTAAGCGGGCTGGTTTTTTTGTATCCGCTGTGATGTCGTTGCATGTGCGGTGTCCTGTTTTGAGACAGGGCAATGCCGATTTTCCCTGAATGGCTCCCAACGCGGACCAGGCGCAGTAGGCTAAGGTCGGTCCGCCATGGGGCCGATTGCCAGACAGGTGGGGTGATACGATGGATCAGCAGGATGTGGTACGCGCCTATTACGGCGAAGCGCTGTCCGGCGCGCAAGATTTGAAAACGCAGGCCTGCTGTTGCCGCGACCTGGTTCCTGCCGCGCACCGCGTCATTCTCGCCAATATCGAACCGGAAATCTTGGCGCGCTTCTATGGTTGCGGCTCGCCGATTCCGCCCGCGCTGGCCGGGTGCCACGCGTTGGACCTGGGCTGCGGCGCGGGGCGCGACGCCTATTTGCTATCGGCCCTGGTCGGCGAAACCGGCTCGGTGATCGGCGTGGACATGACGGCGCAACAATTGGTGGTCGCCCGGCGACACCAACAGAGCCAGGCGCGCCGTTTTGGCCAGGCCCAGTCCAATGTCGACTTCCGCCAAGGGTACATCGAGGATCTGGCCGCGCTCGGCATTGCCGACGCATCGATCGACGTGGTGGTGTCCAACTGCGCGATCAACCTCGTGCCGGACAAGGCGCAGGTGTTCGCCGAGATTTTCCGCGTGCTGAAACCGGGTGGTGAACTGTTGTTTGCCGATGTATTCGCCAGCCGGCGCCTGCCGCCCGAACTGGCGGACGACCCGGTGTTGCTCGGCGAATGTCTGGGCGGGGCGATGTATATCGAGGATTTCCGCCGGCTAATGGCCCTTTGCGGCTGGCCCGACTATCGGGTGCTGGTGAAGTGCCGCATAGACATCGGCAATACCGACGTAGAGGCCCGGGTGGGCGCGACCGATTTCTGGTCGATGACCGTGCGTGCGTTCAAGCTGGCTACCCTAGAAGATCGTTGCGAGGACTACGGTCAAGTGGCGGTCTATCGGGGCAGCATCGCCGACCAACCGCACCGCTTTGTCCTCGACGATCACCATACGTTCATCACCGGCAAACCGATGCTGGTGTGCGGCAACACCGCCGCGATGCTGCAGGAGACCCGATTTGCGGAACATTTCCAGATCATGGGCGACCGTTCGCGCCACTTCGGCTCCTTCGATTGCGGCGGCAGCGCCGAGGCGGCCGCGTGTGTCGGCGGCTGTTGCTAGAGGCGTGGGCTATGGGCGATCCACTGGATTTCATCGGCGAACTGATCGGCACTTTTCTGCTGGTGTGGTTCGGTTGCGGGGCGGTGGCGGCCACGGTGCTGTTTTCGGCGCACAGCGGCTTGTTTCAGGTGGCGATGATCTGGGGATTGGGCGTGACCGTGGCGATCTATGCCACGCGCCATCTTTCCTGTGCCCACCTCAATCCCGCCGTCAGCATCGCCATGGTGTTGGGGCGCCGCATGCCCGCCGCCAAGCTGCCCGCCTATCTGTGCGGCCAGTTTTTGGGCGCGTTTCTCGCCGCCGCGCTACTGTACCTATTGTTGGCGGACAGCATTGTCCAGTTTGAAATCGCGCATCAGATCGTGCGCGGCTCGGCCTCCTCCGTGCGTACCGCTATGATCTTCGGCGAGTTCTATGCCAATCCCGGGTCTAGCGAGGTGGCCATGGTGAGCCAGCTCACCGCGTGCTTGGCGGAGGCCGTCGGCAGTTTCGTGCTGGTGTTCCTGGTGTTCTCGCTGACGGAGGGGTGTAATCTGGGCCGGCCGGGGGACGCGCTGGCGCCCTTGTTCATCGGTGTGACGGTAACCTTGATCATTTCCGTCCTGGCGCCGTTGACCCAGGCCGGGCTTAATCCAGCGCGCGATTTGGCGCCGCGGGTCTTCGCCATGCTGGCCGGCTGGGGGCGGGCGGCGCTGCCCGATGCCGGGTTGGGATTTTTGACGGTCTATGTGCTCTCGCCGATCGGCGGCGGCATGTTGGCCGCCGCCGTGTTCAGCCGCGTGGTTGAGCCGCTGATGGTCAAGAAGAGCACGCAAGCTTGCTGCCGCCAGAAGGCGGGGATGGCGCCCGCCGTCAGTAGTAGCGCGCTTCTCCCTCGGGACGGGTTTTGAACCGTTTGTGTAGCCAGAAATACTGGTCCGGCTGCTCGCGGACGCGCGCTTCAAGGAAATCGTTCATGCGCTGGGTGTCGGCGACGACGTCGTCGCTGGGGAAGTCCTCCCAAGGCGGATAGAACTCCAGCTCGCAACGGTTGCCGACGCGACGGGCAATGGCCGGCACCACGGCGGCTTGGGCCAGTTGACTGATGCGCGACAGGCCGGTGATGGTGGCGGCGTCGATGCCAAAAAATTTGACGAAGATCGAGTCGCGCGGGCCATAGTCCTGATCCGGCAGATAGAGGAACGGTGCGTGGTCCTTGCGCATGGCTTTGATGATCGGCCGCAAGCCTTCCTGCCGCGAGACGATATAGGCGTTGTTGTAACGTTGACGCCCCTGATAGATCTGCGCGTCGAGCACGCGGTTCTTCTGCGCCGAATAGACGCTCACGAGCGGCAGATACTGGTTGAGCGCAAACACGCACAGTTCGAAGCCGACGAAGTGCGGGTAGAACAGAATGACGTTCTTGCCTTGCGCGCGCAGATCGGAGACATAGTGCAGGTTCTTGATGGTCACCAGGCGGTCGAGGCGTTCGGCGGAACTCCACCAGACCACGCCGTACTCCAGCATCAGTCGCATCATGTAGCGGAAATTGCGTCGCAAGAGCCGATGCCGCTCGGCATCGGTCAGATCGGGGAAGCAGAGCCGCAGGTTGGTCAGACCGACCCGACGACGCTCGGCGGCCAAGAGCCAGGCGATGCTGCCAAGCACCCAGGCCAAAGCGCCGATGACCGGCATGGGCAACAGCCGGATCAGCCACAAGAGCGCAAAGGCAATTTTCATTGTTGTCCTTTTTGTGCTGCCGGCGGCTCAACGCCCGCCGGGCATTTGTAACGGTTGTAACTCCACAGGTACTGCAGCGGGCATTCGGCGATGAGCTTCTCGATCGCCCGGTTGAGCACGGCGGCGTCCGCCGTTTTGTCGCCGCTAAACGGCTCGGGCAACGGGCGGATATGCACCTTGAAACCCGCGCCGGCAGGCAGCCGCTCGCCGTAGAACAGCAAGGTTTCCACCCCTTGGATTTGTGCCAGACGCGGCACGAGCGTCATGGTGTACGCCGGGCGGCCGAAAAACGGCGCCCATACGCCCTCGCCGTTGCCGGGGACCTGGTCAGGCAGGATGATGGTCGCCTCGCCGCCTTTGAGCGCCTTCATCAGCAAGCGCACGCCGGCGCCGGTCGCCGGCGCGGTCTTGCCCTTGCCGCGCGCCCGGCCGGCGTTCATCACCGGTTCGAGCCAGGAGAGCTTGGGCGGGCGGTACATGGCGGTCAGCGGGAAGGGCAGGCGATGGCTGATATAACGGCCAGCGATGTCGTAGCTGCCCAGGTGCGGGGTGACGAAGACCATGCCATGACCCGCCGCCATCGCCGCTTCGACGTGTTCCCAGCCATCGCAGTCGCGCACCATGCGCGCGATGTCCTGTGGCGAACGGCACCAGGCGATGGCCAGCTCAAGCGCGCCTTTGCCGGTTTCCACCGCGCATTGTTTGACGGCCTTGGGAAAAAGCTGATAGTTTGCAAGAATTTCGCTATGACTGAGATTTTCCTCCATGCGCGCGCGGTACGTCGTCGACATATGGAGGGTCAACCGGCCAAGCACGGCCCCCAGCGCTTGCAGCCAGCCTAGCGGCAAGCGCGCCAGCGCGGAGAGTAGCAGTTTCACCAGCAAAGCCATGGGTAGGGAATTGGATCTCGTTAAAGCGCCGTATTTTATCATCACGAATGCAGATTATTCGGGAAGCACATCAAAATGAGTGAATATTTGTTTACGTCCGAATCGGTTTCCGAAGGCCACCCAGACAAAGTGGCGGACCAGATTTCCGATGCCATCCTCGATGCGATCTTGCGTGAAGACCGCCATGGCCGCGTGGCGGCCGAAACGCTGGTGAATACCGGTCTGGTCGTGTTGGCCGGCGAAATCACCACCCACGCCAACATCGATTACATCCAGGTGGCGCGCGAGACCATCAAGCGCATCGGTTACGACAACTCCGAGCTGGGGTTCGATTACCACGGTTGCGCGGTGATGATGTGCTATGACCGCCAGTCGCCGGATATCGCCCAGGGCGTGAACGAAGGCCAGGGCCTCGACCTCGACCAAGGGGCCGGCGACCAGGGGTTGATGTTCGGCTATGCCTGCGATGAAACCCCGACGCTGATGCCGTTCCCGATCTATTACGCGCATCGGCTGATGCAACGCCAGGCGGAGTTGCGCAAGGACGGCCGCCTGCCGTGGCTGCGCCCGGACGCCAAGAGCCAAATCACCTGCGTCTACGACGCGGACACCGGCCTGCCCAAGTGGATCGACACCGTGGTGCTGTCGACCCAGCATAGTCCGGACATCGACCATAAGGCGCTGACCGAGGCGGTGATCGAGGATATCGTCAAGCCGGTGCTGCCGCCGGAAATGGTGACCGCGGAAACCAAGTTCCTGATCAACCCGACCGGCCGCTTCGTCATCGGCGGTCCGATGGGCGATTGCGGCTTGACCGGACGCAAGATCATCGTCGATACCTATGGCGGCGCGGCGCCGCATGGCGGCGGCGCCTTCTCGGGCAAGGACCCGTCCAAGGTGGACCGTTCCGCGGCGTATGCCGGCCGCTACGTGGCGAAGAACATTGTCGCCGCGGGGTTGGCGCGCCAGTGCCAGATCCAAGTTTCTTATGCTATTGGTGTGTCTCAACCGACTTCGATCGCGATCGATACCTTCGGCACCAACCGTATCCCGAACGAGCAGATCGTCGAGCTGGTCAAACGCCATTTTGACCTGCGTCCGAAGGGCATCGTACAGATGCTGGATCTGCTGCGTCCGATCTACGGCAAATCCGCCGCTTACGGCCATTTCGGCCGTGAAGAGCCGGAATTCACCTGGGAGCGTACCGACAAGGCGGAAGGCCTGCGCGCCGACGCCGGTCTGTAATTGATCTTTTCCGGGAAGCGCTGCGAGACGCTTGGCGTCCCAGGCCCGGTTCAAAACGGCGCTTACCTGATAAACCGTGCCGAGGCACGGGAGGACAGGTAAGCGCGTTTCCCGCCTCCCCCTCGGCCACGTGCAAAGGAAGACACGATGGCTGATTTCACCGATTTTCTGGTTGCCGATATCCAGCAGGCCGACTGGGGCCGCAAGGAACTCGACATCGCCGAGACCGAAATGCCGGGTCTGATGGCGCTGCGTGAGGAGTATGGCCAGTCGCGGCCGCTGGCTGGCGCACGCATCGCCGGTTCGCTGCACATGACCATTCAAACCGGCGTGCTGATCGAAACGCTGGTGGCGCTGGGCGCCGAAGTGCGCTGGGCGTCGTGCAATATCTTCTCCACCCAGGACCATGCCGCTGCCGCCATTGCCGCCGCCGCTATTCCGGTGTTTGCGTTCAAGGGCGAGGGGCTCGACGAATACTGGGAATTCACCCACCGCATCTTCGAGTGGCCTGCCGATCAGCCTGCCAACATGATTCTCGATGACGGCGGCGACGCGACGCTATTGTTGATGCTGGGGGCGCGAGCCGAAAGCGACCGAAGCGTGCTTGCCCATCCGGCCAACCCCGAGGAAACGGCACTGTTTGCCGCGATCGGCCGCCACCTGGAAAGCGACGGTCAGTGGTATTCGAAGCGCCTGGCGCATATTAAGGGGGTGACCGAGGAAACCACTACCGGCGTGCATCGGCTCTATCAGCTGCAGAAAGAAGGGCGCCTGCCTTTCCCTGCGTTCAACGTCAATGACTCCGTCACCAAATCCAAGTTCGACAACCTGTACGGCTGCCGCGAGTCGCTGGTTGATGGCATCAAACGCGCCACCGACGTGATGATCGCCGGCAAAGTGGCGGTGGTTGCCG
This sequence comes from Paludibacterium sp., assembly GCF_019232825.1. GTDB lineage: Bacteria > Pseudomonadota > Gammaproteobacteria > Burkholderiales > Chromobacteriaceae > Paludibacterium. The sequence continues at coordinate 38,657 of NZ_JAFAND010000133.1, forward strand.
GCTACGGCGATGTGGGCAAGGGCTGCGCGCAAAGTCTGCGCGGGCTGGGGGCGACCGTCTGGGTGACCGAGATCGACCCGATCTGCGCGTTGCAGGCGGCGATGGAAGGTTATCGTGTGGTGCAGATGGATTGGGCCGCCGACAAGGCCGACATCTTCGTCACCGCCACCGGCAACGTCAACGTGATCAATCACGCGCATATGAAAGCCATGCGCAATCAAGCCATCGTTTGCAATATTGGCCATTTCGATTCCGAGATCGAGGTGTCGAGCCTGCGGCAATACCGCTGGGACAACATCAAGCCGCAGGTGGACCACATCGTGTTCCCGGACGGTAAGCGCATCATTCTGCTGGCGGAAGGCCGGCTGGTGAATCTGGGCTGCGCCACGGGCCATCCGAGCTTTGTCATGTCGAACTCGTTCACCAATCAGGTGTTGGCGCAGATCGAGCTGTTCCAGCGCGGCGGTCAGTACCAGAAGCAAGTCTATGTGTTGCCCAAGCACTTGGACGAAAAGGTGGCGCGTTTGCATCTGAAGCGCATCGGCGCCGTATTGACCGAGCTTTCCACTGAGCAGTCCGCCTATATCGGCGTGCCGCGGCAGGGGCCGTATAAGCCGGATCATTACCGCTATTGACCTTGTCCGGGCAGGCAGGGCGGCCGTGATCCACAAGAAGCCGCCCGCCCGCGCCGGATGACGCACAGGAGAAGCGCGAGGAGAACATGACAGACCCGACATCCAACTACAGTTTCGAATTCTTTCCGCCCAAGACCCCCGAGGGCATGACGCGGCTGCAAAATACGCTGCGGCAGCTCTCGCCGCTCAAGCCGGCCTTTTTCTCGGTCACCTTCGGCGCCGGCGGCAGCACGCGCGAGGGGACGCTCGCTACCGTGCAGGAGATCCGTTCGCAAGGTTTGGCGGTCGCACCGCATCTCTCCTGCATCGGTTCGACGCGCGCCAATATTCGCGCGGTGCTCGATGCTTATCGCGACCATGGCGTACGCCGTATCGTGGCGTTGCGTGGCGACATGCCCTCTGGCATGGTCGAGGCCGGCGAATTCCGCTATGCCAATGAACTGGTGGAATTCATTCGCGCCGAGACGGGCGATCATTTCCATATCGAGGTGGCCGCTTACCCCGAATTTCATCCGCAGGCGCGCTCGGCCGAAGACGATCTGAACAATTTCGCGCGTAAAATGCGCGCCGGCGCCAATTCGGCGATCACACAGTATTTTTTCAATGCCGACAGCTATTTCCGCTTTGTCGACGAAGTGCGCGCCCGCGGCGTGGAGGCCCCCATCGTGCCCGGCATCATGCCGATCGCCAATTTTAGCCAGATGTGCCGTTTTTCCGATGCCTGCGGCACGGAAGTGCCGCGCTGGCTGCGTCTGCGCATGCAAGCCTATGGCGACGATGTGGCGTCGGTGCGCGCGCTCGGGCTCGACGTGGTGACCGAATTGTGCGATCGCCTGCTGCAGGCCGGCGCGCCTGGCTTGCACTTCTATACGTTGAATCAGGCGGGGACCGTGTCGACCATCTGGCAGCGCTTGGGACTGTAGGCGCGCACGTCCTACTGACGAGAACAGCGCTACGGAAGCGGGGCTGTTCTTTTTTTTTGCGTGTGACGTGGCAAATCTGCCACATATAAATCATGGGGTTATCACGGCGTTGTACGCCTAATTTCATGGCGTGCGGCGTTTTATAATCATTTAATGATTATAGGATTAATCCTAAAAAATATGTTATGTCATTGACCTGGGGGTGGGGGCTGGGTATCTTGGATGCACGGATCACACAAATGCCATATAAGGCGGGATCCGGATCATTTACTTAAGGAGAATACCATGTTGAACCTGCTGACCCAAATGCGTCTGGCTTGGAGCGTCTATCATCGCCAAGGCCGCCGCTATGCGCGCTAACCCATTGGTTGGAAAATGAAACGGGCGACTTTCAAGTCGCCCGTTTTTGTTTTGTCGGGTATTGGTTATTTTTTTGCGAAAACAGGCGAATCTGACATTGTGCCTTCCTGGGGTGGTCGACGGGCGCTAGCCAGTGCAGTTTCGTCCCGAGGCTTTGGCGCGGTACAACGCGGCGTCGGCATCGGCGATCATCTGATCGATGCTGCTGTGGCGTTCGGCATCAATGGCTGCGGTGCCGAGACTGATGGTGATGCGATCGGCGATGCGGGAGCCGGGGTGGGCCAGGTTGAGCGCCCACACCGCCATGCGCAGCGCCTCGGCCCGCTTGCGCACCTCGAGATGGTCGAGTCCGGGCAGCAGCACGGCGAACTCCTCGCCGCCGATGCGGGCAGGCAGTTCGCCCGGATAGGTGAAGAACGACGTCAAGAGCGCCGCCAGCTGGCGAAGACATTGGTCGCCAGCCTGATGGCCGAGGCGGTCGTTGTATTCCTTGAAAAAGTCGATGTCGAGCATGATCAGCGCGAAGGGCTCGTTCTTGCGCCGCGCCTTGTCGAAGGCCTGGCGCTTCTCCTCGTCGAAATGGCGCCGGTTGGCGAGCCCGGTCAGACTGTCGGAGAGGGCCATGCGCGCCAGGTGCGCATTGGCCTCCTCCAGTTGTTGCTGAGTCTCGGACAAGGCATGCAGTTGCTGACGGCGGATGATCATATTGGCGAACATGTCGCCCATGAGGCGCACGAGGACGAGCTCTTCATCGCGCCATTGACGCGCGCGGCGCACCATGTCGCAACCGAAGACGCCCACCGGCTGGTCAAGATGGTCGATACGGATCATCAGCAGGCTTTCGATATCGCTCGGTGTGCTCTCTTGGGCGGCTATCGGTATTTGGCGGCAATGGGGGATGTTCAACACCCCTTCGCGCAGAAGCGTGGCAAAGAGCGCCGGGCGATCCGATAGCGGCGCGAAGCCGAGGCCTTCGACACCGGCGGCGACGCCGTCGGCCTGCCATTCGTGCACCATGCTGACGACCTGGAGGTGGTCGACCCCGATCAGATAGCAGCGGTCGACTTCCATGAAAGTGCCGATTTGCGCCAGCGCGCCATCCATCGCCTCGTCGACCTCGTCGAGCGGGATGTTGATGAAGCGCGAGGAGATGGCGGAGATCAGCTGCTGGAAGCTCAATAATTGGTCGAGGCGCGCGGTGCGCTCTTCCACCCGGTTCGCCAGTTCGTCGCGGGCCTCCTTCAATGCCGTTTCATAACGCTCGCGTTCCGCCAGGTGCGTATTGATGCTCGATCGCATGGCATTGAACGAGGCCAGAAGCTGGGTCATCTCGTCCTCAAGCTCGGTCTGATACTGTAGCCGGAAGGGGGGCGCGGGCTCTCCCGGCACAAAGGCGCGCGCCGCTTGGGCGAGTTGCTGTACCGGCATGATGAAGCGCCGCCGCAGGATGAAGATGATCAACAGGGCCAGCGCCATGAAGTCCAGTGTGCGCTGTGCCATGCTGGTGATGAGGTCGCTGGCTATTTCGCGCTGCACGGGCGTGTTGGAAACGTACAGTGTCAGCGTGCCGAGCGATTCGGCGCCATTGCGATTGAGGCGGACGTCCAGGCGATAGATATTGTGGTGCCCGCCGCTCGCGTGCGGGCTGCGGTAATGCAGACGCTGGCCGAGTCGGGTCTCCAGCGTGACCGCCTCGACGCCGTTGATGGCGCTGATGCTGGCCAGTTCCTGTTGAATGGTGGGGAGCTCAACGTCCCAGACGCTTTGCGCCAGTAGCGGCATGTAGAGCGCATTGACCGTGCCGGGGATCTCGGCCAGCCGCTTCTGTCCTTGATAAAACAGCATGCCGGCACGCACTGCGCTGACCACGAGCCAGAACAGGACGGCATAGAACAAGATTTGCTGCAGCACCTGTAGCGCCAGCGATTTGAACCGCATCAGACTTCCTTGCGTCGGGTGCCCGGTGCGCGGGCGGAACGGGGAGGCCGAAGCGGTGCCGTTCCGCTCCGGCCGAAACACTATCGCAGATGATTGAGCGGCAGCGCGGTGGTCCGCTTATATTCCTTGAGGACAAAGCTGGACTTGACGTCCTCAACGCCCTCCTGCTGCAGCAAATCGTTCATTACGAAACGCGAAAAGTGTTCCATATCCTCGAAGTGCACTTGGAGCAGATAGTCCATTTCTCCCGTCATGGCGAAGCAGTTGACGACTTCGCTCCACCGCTGAACGGCTTCGACGAAAGTTTGATTGTGCAAATTGCCCCGTTTTTCCAAGGTGACGCGTACAAAGGCTTGTAGCCCTAAACCGATCTTGGCCGGATCCAAAAGCGCAACATATTGGCTGATCACCCCCGACTCTTCCAGCTGTTTGAGGCGGCGCAGACAGGGGGACGGGGATAATGCGACCCGTTCTGCCAGTTCCACGTTGGTTAATCTGCCGTTGAGCTGCAGTTCCGCCAGTATTCTCAAGTCGGTCTTATCTAGTGTAAGACTTGGCATCTCTTGTCCTTTTCCTTGGTTATGTTGAAATTTTGTTCTTTTATTTTGGCATTATAAGACATGTTCGCTAGGAAATTGGCGAAAGACTTCTCTAGAATAAAATGCCTAACATGCTTATTTTACACGCGTAAGTTATCTCTTCGGAATCAATAAGTAAGGAAAAGATGCAATGTATACCACTGATGCGGGCTTGGTCCGTCAGGACATGAAAATGGCATCGGTCGATGAGTGCGATATTCACCGCGCCTCGGTGCCAGTCTACAGTGATGTCGAGCATCAAACTTGGGCCACGTTGCTGGCCAATCAGCAACGTGTGCTGCCAGGGCGCGCCTGCCGGGAATTCATGACTGGCTTGGAGACGATCGACTTCCCGCGCGACCATATTCCGCGGCTGGCGGACATCAGCGACCGCGTCGAAGCGGCGACCGGCTGGCGGCTCGTCCGGGTGGACGGCATTGTGCCGGATGACGCCTTCTTTGCGCTGTTGGCTTCGCGCCACTTTCCCTCGACCGATTTCATCCGCAAGCCGGAAGAGCTGGGGTATACCCCCGCGCCGGACATGTTCCACGATCTCTTGGGGCACGTCCCACTGCTGACCGACGCGCGCTTCTGCGCCTTTTTCGAACGTTTCGGCCAGGTGGGTGTGCGCGCGTTCGAACTCGACCACCCCGCTAAAACTTGGTTGCCGCGCTTGTATTGGTACGCCGTCGAGTTTGGTTTGATCCGGGAGCGGGGCGAGCACCGTATCTATGGTTCCGGCATTTTGTCCTCCCCGGACGAGGTGTTGTTCAGTCTGTCGGACGCGACCGAAAAGCGGCGCTTCGATGTTGGCGTGATTGCCGCTGAGCCGTACGACATCTGGCACATGCAGCAGAAGCTGTTCGTCATCGACAGCTTCGACCAGTTGGAAGACGAATTTGCCCACTGGGCGGACAAGCTGTTCTGAACGATTTTTCGGCCGATGTCCCGCAGAGGATGGCCGTTACCATGAGACAACAACGGAGAAATGGTATGGATCTGATCAACCCGATGGCCACCGACGGTTTTGAGTTCGTCGAATATACCGCTGCCGATGCCGCTGGGGTCGCCAAGCTCGGCGAGCTATTCCGCTCGCTCGGTTTCGCCGAGGTCGCGCGTCATCGTCACCGCAACGTCACCTTGTTCCGCCAGGGCGATATCAACTTCATCGTCAACGGCGAGCCTGTGCCGCCCTTTCTCGACTTTGCCCGCGCGCACGGACCGTCGGTATGCGCGATGGCTTGGCGCGTCAAGGAAGCCGCCCATGCCTACGATTACGCGCTGGCGCATGGCGCCAAACCCTACGCCCACCCCGTCGGGGCCATGGAACTCAATATCCCGGCGATCGAGGGCATTGGCGGCTCGGCGATCTATCTGGTCGACCGTTACGGCGAGCGCAATATCTACGACGTCGATTTCGCGCTATTGCCCGGGGCGTCTTGGCAGGTGCCGGGCGCCGGGCTTGGGCAAATCGATCATCTGACGCACAACGTCGCGCGCGGCAATATGGATGTCTGGGCCGGTTTTTATAGCGGCATCGCCAACTTCCGCGAAATCCGCTACTTCGATATCGAAGGCAAGTTGACCGGGTTGACGTCGCGCGCCATGGTTAGCCCATGCGGCAAGATCCGTATTCCCATCAACCAATCGGCCGACGATAAGAGCCAAATCGAGGAGTTTCTGCGGCTTTACCATGGCGAGGGGATCCAACACATCGCCTTGTCGACGGAAGACATCTACGCCACGGTAGAAGCGCTGCGCGCCACCGGCGTGCGCTTTCTCGATACCCCGGATACGTACTATGCCCGCGTCGATGACCGCGTGCCCGGGCATGGCGAGGATCTGGCGCGCATGCGCGCGAACCGCATCTTGATCGACGGCGCGCCGACCCAGGGGGGCGGCACGTTGCTGCAGATTTTTACCGAAACGGTGATTGGGCCGGTGTTCTTTGAAATCATCCAGCGTAAAAACAACGATGGCTTCGGCGAAGGTAATTTCAAGGCGCTGTTCGAGTCGATCGAAGAGGATCAGGTGCGGCGCGGCGTCTTGACCGTTTGATCGCCTGGCGTGTGGCGGGCCAAGTAATTGTTTCTGCGCGGGGTTTTATTTTTCCTGCCCGAGGTTCGGAAAATTTCCGCCGAAATGCTTGACGGGCCAGGGATGCTCTGGTTAAATGGCGACCTCTGACGACGCACAGCCGTCGCCAAGTTGGCCAATTAGCTCAGTTGGTAGAGCAGCGGATTGAAAATCCGCGTGTCCTTGGTTCGATTCCGAGATTGGCCACCAGATTTCCAAAAAAGGACCCGACCAGGGTCCTTTTTTATGTTGTATTTCACTACCGCGCTGCGCGCAAAACGATCGAAAGCGCGACCTGTTTTTGCGTTGGCGATCCCTCTGCGTTTCTGGCGCGTGCCCCCATGTTACCCTGGCCGCGGTCACGACAGTTGCATGCCGAAAGGGCAGATGTGAAAAAAACGATCTGGCATGTTTTATCCTACGGTGCGGTATTGGCGCTGGCGGTGTTGGCGCTCGCTTGGATTCTCAGTCAAGGGCCGCGAGGCATGCCTGCCTTGACGATGGGGGGCGCTGCCGATTGGACCGGGCTTGCGCGCGATGTGCTGGCGAAAAACGCCAGCCTGCCGCTCGTCGGTCTGCTGATGCAAATGCTGGTTATCCTGGCGCTGTCCCGTTTGTGTGCGCGGCTATTGAAATTCTTCGGCCAGCCCTCGGTTGTCGGTGAGATGGTCGCCGGGTTGCTGTTGGGCAAATCGGTCTTCGCGCTCGTTTGGCCCGCCGGCTTTTCCATATTGTTTCCCGATCATGCGTTGCCGCAGCTGTATTTTTTCAGCCAGATCGGCCTGATCTTCTTCATGTTCCTGGTGGGGCTGGATCTGCGGTTGTCCCACCTGCGCGAGCGCGCGAGCGTTGCGATTCTGATTTCCCATGTGAGCATTCTGTTGCCCTTTCTGTGTGGCACGGTGCTGTCGCTCGGCTTGTATCGTTACTATGGCGCCACACGGGTGGCGTTCTCCTCGTTTGCCTTGTTCATGGGTATTGCCATGAGCATTACGGCCTTCCCGGTGCTGGCGCGCATCATCCAGGACAAGCAATTGACCGGGACTACGCTCGGCACGATGGCGATTGCCTGCGCGGCGGTGGATGACGTGACCGCCTGGTGCCTGTTGGCCGCGGTGCTCGGCATCGTCAAAGCGGGTTCGATGGGCTCCGCGCTCGTCGTGCTGAGCGTGGCGGTGGTGTTCGTGCTGTTCATGCTCAAGGTGATGCGGCCGCTGGCGCTTAAATGGCTGCGACCGGCCACCGTGGAGGGGAAGTTCTCCAGCGGCCAGTTGGCCTTTATCTTCTGCGTCGGCCTCGGCTCGGCGCTGGTGGCCGAAGTGATCGGCATTCATGCGCTGTTCGGCGCTTTTCTGGCTGGCGCGATCATGCCGCATCACGTGTCGTTCCGCACCAGCTTGAGCGCCAAAATCGAGCACCTGACCACCGTGGTGCTGTTGCCGATTTTCTTTGCCTATACCGGCATCCGCGCGCAGATTAATCTACTCGACAGTTGGCACGCCTGGCTTGCCTGCGGCGCCATCATCGTGTTCGCCACGGCGGGCAAGATGCTCGGCGCGAGCGGTGCCGCGCGCGTGGCGGGGATGCGCTGGCGCGACGCTTTGGCGCTGGGGGCGTTGATGAATACCCGCGGATTGATGGAGTTGGTCGTGCTGAACATTGGCTACGATATGGGGATTTTATCGCCGCAGATTTTCGCCATGATGGTGGTGATGGCGCTGGTAACGACCTTCATGACCGGACCGCTGTTGTCGCGCCTGCTGCCTGAACTGCGCCAGAAGCCTGCGGCGCCGATCGAGGCGGTTGTTCTTTAGCGTTGTGAACTGAGCCGGCCTGCGCTTGTCTATACCGCGGAAAGGTGGTTTATTTCTAATTTTTATGCGGATAGATTACATGAAACAGCGGAACAACTTTCTTCTGGCCGGCCTTTTGGCGCTGGCCGCCGTTCCCGCCCTGGCGGTCGAAGCCTCCGGGGTGGTGTCGACCGTCAAGCATGACGCCAAAACCGCCGGGCATGAGATCGCCGCCGGCGCAAAGCATGTTGGCCACGCGGTAGCCAAAGGCGCCACGGAAGCGGGCCATGCCGTGGCCAGCGGCGCCAAGGCCGCCGGGCAAGCGATCAAACATGGCGCCAAGGCGGTGGGACATGGCGTGGTCGAAGGGGTGGATACCGTGAAACAGAAGCTCGATCCCTCGGCAACGCAGCCCGCGGCGCCGGTAGAGCAGGGCAATCAGTAAGCGCTTATTCCTCGATCCAGGTTTCCTGCAGGTGCTTGAGCAGCGGTTTGCCCTCGCCGTCGCGCACGAAGGTCGCGGTCGAAATGCGCCGTTTGAATTGGTGCGGCGTGTGGCGCTGCTCCTCATAGGTGAAGACCGCCACGTCGTCGGTGGCGAGGACCAGGTCCAGGTCGACGATGTCGATATCCAGCTCGTCATGGCCGTCGATGGCGTCGATGACGGCTTTGGCCAGCGCCTCCCGTCCTTGGCGCCGTCCGGCCGGCGCGATCATTACGAATTCTGGGTGGAAATGGGAGAGGAATTTTTCCATATCGACCGGTGGCGCGCCGGGCGCGCCTTTGACCCAGGCTTCCACCAGTTCATGCAAGTCGAGAATGTCGCGCGCGGCGGCGTCGATGAAGCGGTTCATGCGCAAATCCCCTTAGTCGGTAGACGGCTCGTTTCACTATAGCCTCGTTGCGCCGCTTTGGCGGAGGTGCGGAGCAGGCGGGTTATCCGCTAGAATGACCGATCCAATTAGCGCCATGACTTAAAGTAAGGATGTATTTCATGTCTCAGCAGACTCTGATCAGCCAACTCGAAGAGCGGGGCCTCCTGGCCCAGGTATCCGACCGCGAAGCACTGGAAACCCAGTTGTCCGAGGGGATGGTGACCTTGTATTGCGGCTTCGATCCGACGGCTGACAGCCTGCACATCGGCAGCCTGGTGCCCCTATTGGCGTTGAAACGCTTCCAGCAGGCGGGCCACCGCCCGGTGGCCCTGGTGGGCGGCGCGACCGGCATGATCGGCGACCCGAGCTTCAAGGCGGTCGAGCGCAAGCTCAATACGCCGGACGTCATCGCCAATTGGAGCGAACGCATCCGCCAGCAGGTGTCGCCGTTCCTCGATTTCGACTGCGGCGCCCATAGCGCGGTGGTCAGCAACAATTACAATTGGTTCGGCGCCATGAACGTGCTCGATTTCCTGCGCGACATCGGCAAGCACTTCTCGGTCAACGCGATGATCAACAAGGAATCGGTCAAGCAGCGCATCGACCGCGACGAGGTCGGCATTTCCTTCACCGAGTTCTCCTACAGCCTGCTGCAGGGCTACGACTTCGTCGAGCTGAACCGCCAGTACCAGTGCAAGCTGCAGATCGGCGGCTCGGACCAGTGGGGCAACATCGCCTCCGGCATCGACCTGACGCGCCGCCTCAACCGCGACCACGTCTTCGGCTTGACGCTGCCGTTGATCACCAAGTCGGACGGCACCAAGTTCGGCAAGACGGAAAGCGGCACGGTGTGGCTCGATGCCAAGAAGACCTCGCCGTATAAGTTCTACCAGTTCTGGCTCGGCACCGCCGATGACGACGTTTATCGATTCCTGGGGTTGTTTACCTTCCTGCCGATGGCGCAAATCCAAGAGATCGAGGCGGCGGACAAGGTGCGCGACGGCGCGCCAGAAGCGCAGCGCATTCTGGCCGAGCAGGTCACCGCGCTGGTGCATGGCGATGCTGCGGTCGAGGCGGCCAAGCGTATCAGCCAGAGCCTGTTCTCCGAGGATCAGGCGTCGCTGACCGAAGACGACTTCGAACAATTGGCGCTGGATGGTTTGCCCACGGTATCGTTGGCGCTCGGCGCGCACAATCTGATCGACACCGTGGTCGAGGCCGGCTTGGCTGCATCGAAGAGCCAGGCGCGCGGATTCATCGAAAGCGGGGCGGTCACCGTCAATGGCGCCAAGATCACCGATCTGACCTATACGCCGCAGGCTGCGGACCAGCGTTTCAGCAAGTACACGCTGCTGCGTCGCGGTAAGAAAAATCACTGCCTGGTGATTTGGCAATAAACGCGCCGAAGGGGCTTTATCAACAGCCTGGGAAAAAACGGCAAGCGTCAAACGCTTGCCGTTTTTTCCCAGGCTGTTGATTTAGTGGTTTGTAGCAGTTGCGGAGGACCCGGCAAAGCCGGGCCTTAGTGGCAACTTACTGATTTCGCAGCCTGATCATCGATTCCCACTCCCCCCGCCCTCTCCCTGAGAGGGGGCGCTCGCTTCGCGAGCAAGGGTTTGTCAACACCCTCAAAAAACGGCAAGCGTCAAACGCTTGCCGTTTTTTTTGATCCTCACTCCAAGACGTAAGTGCCCGGCGCCTCGCCGAGTTTCGGGTAATGCTTGCTGTCCAGTTTGAAAGCTACCTTGTCGCCGCTTTTCGGCGCCAGCCATTCCACCCAGCTTGGCCACCACGACCCGGGGTGGGCCTCATGATGACCGAGCCAATAGTCGCTGCTCTGTCCCTTCTGCGGCGTGCCTTGCCAATACTTGCGCTTGGACGTGGGCGAGGGCGGGTTGACGATGCCTAGGATGTGGCCGGAGGACGACAGCGTAAAGGTGACCGGTCCGCTGACGCGCTGAGTCAACTGCCAGGTTTGTTTCCACGGCGCGATGTGGTCTTCCTCGGTGGAGACCATGAAGAGCGGCGTATGGATGCGGGCTAGATCGATCGGTTCGCCCCCCACCACCAGGGCGTCCGGTTTGCACAGGTTGTTGTGATAATAGAATTCGCGCAAATAGAAGCTGTGCATCTGTTGCGGCATGCGCGTGGTATCCATGTTCCAGTACAAGATGTCGAAGGCGCGCGGTGTTTCTCCGAGCAGATAGTTGTTGATCCAATAATTCCAGATCAGGCTGTTGGCGCGCAGCATGCGGAAGCTGCCGGCCATGTCCTTGCCGTCGAGGTAGCCGCGCTGTTCCATCTTGCGCTCGACGAAATCGAGCCCCTCTTCGCCGAGAAACACCTCGATATCGCCCGGGCGCGAAAAATCGGTCAACGTGGTCAACAGTGTTGCGCTCGCCACCTTATCGGCATGCTTGCGCGCGGCGAGCCAAGCCAAATACGTGGCGGTCAGCGTGCCGCCAATGCAGTAGCCGACCAAGTGCACGCTGGGGCTGCCGCTGATTTTGCCGGCGACCTCGACGATGCGGTCGATGCCATCGTGCAGATAATCGTCGAAGGTCAGGTCGCGCGCGTCCTCGAGCGGGTTCTTCCAACTGGTGATGAACACGGAAAAGCCTTGCTCGGTCAACCAGCGCACCAGGCTTTTCTTGGCGTCCAAGTCCAACACGTAATATTTGTTGATCCACGGCGAGACGATGACGATCGGCACTTCGTACACCTTGTCGGTGACGGCCTGATAATGCAGCACTTCCAACAGATGGCCGCGGTAGACCACCGCGCCCGGCGTGGTGGCCAGATTGCCGCCGACCTGGAAGGCGTCACGGTCCGTCATGGCGATTTCGCCATGCTCCATGTCGCGCAGGAGGTTGCGCAGGCCGTTGAGCAGGCTTTCGCCGCCGGTTTCGCGCGCTTTTTCCAACGCGCGCGGGTTGAATGGCAGATAGTTGGTCGGCGCCAGCGCATTGAGCCATTGACGCAGCCAGAACGCGCTCAGACTGCGTTCCTTGTCGTCCAGGTTCGGTGTGGCGTAGAGGGTGTCCTGCAGCCAGCGGGTATTGAACAGATACCACTCTTTGATCATGTCCCAACTGGGATTGTTCTGCCAGGCGGTATCGGCAAAGCGGTCGTCGCTCGGATTCGCCGGAAATTCGTCGTTGTCGACGTCGCCGAGAAAGCGGCGCAGGCTTTGCGCCTGCCAGCGCATGGCGTCGTTCTGCCAGTTGCTGATGGCGCCCACCCACTCCTTCGGATGCGATAGCCACGACCATTGCGCCTTGCCGACGATCGGCCCGAGCTCGAATGGATCGATGGCGCGATAGAGCTCTTCGATCAGCGGTGGTCTGACGTCTTGCTGCGGTGCTTGTGCATCCCTTTGCATCTTGCCCTCCTGATTGGACCCCCATGGGATGAAGTGTAGTCGGGCCGGCGGGAAAGCGCTGCAGGATGTTGCGCTGCAAAAACGCGCGGTTGGCCCGCCGCGCTTGACGCGACGGGCCGGACGTCAGACGGAGGCCGCGGGGCGCGGCTTGCCGTCGCTGAGGAAGAACAGCGCCAGCGAGGCGGCAATCATGAAGGCCGGGTATTCCCAGCCGCCGCCCGGGTTGGTGAACATCCAGCCGTTGGCGCCGTGCACCAGCACGATCGTCCCCGCCAACAGGGGCACCAGTGCGATGGCCGCCCAGCGCGCCTTGACGCCGGAGAGAAGCAAACCCGCGGCGGAGAGTTCGGCGACGATGGCGAGGTAGCCGACAAACCCTGGCAGTCCGAGGCTCATGAAGAACTTGGCCGTGCCGGCAGGGGTGAAGACGAACAGTTTGGTGGCGCCGTGCGCCAGATACATCAAGCCGAGCGCGACGCGCAGGGTCAAGCTGGCCAATTTGGGATTGGGATTCATGGTTAACTCCTTGGTTCTTTTTTGAAAACACAGTGCAGTGCCGTTGGTTGTCATTACAGCGTGGTTGCATTGTTCAATAAATAGGTCTTGAATAAAGTAATTGTTTACTTGGATGAAATTATGGACCGCTTTTCTGAAATTAAAGCGTTCGTCACCGTGGCCGAACAAGGCAGTTTCGTGGCGGCATCCGAACGGATGGATTTGTCTCGCGCCATGGTCACCAAGCTGGTATCGGCACTGGAGGCGCGGCTCGGCGTACGGCTGATGCATCGCACCACCCGGCGCTTGTCGCTGACGGCCGAGGGTGAAAGCTACTTGGCGGAAGTCAGCCCGCTGTTAGGCGAATTGGATGCGTTGGAGAGCCGGCTATCGCAGGGGGCGTCGCGACCGGCGGGCAGGTTGCGGGTGACGGCGCCGGTGTCGTTCGGCGAACGTTATCTGGGCGCGGCGATGACCGAGTTTTGCCGCCAATATCCGGACATCGAGATCGACTTGTCGCTCAATGACCGTCGCGTGGATCTGGTGGAGGAAGGCTACGATTTGGCGCTGCGCATCACGCAGCTGAGCGATTCCAGCTTGATCGCGCGCCGCCTGATGCCGGTGCGCGGGGCGGTGTGCGCGTCGCCGGCCTACTTGCGCGAGCATGGCACCCCCCTTCATCCCGAAGCGCTGATACGCCACAACTGTCTGGTGTACACCCTGACCGACCATACGGGGTTCTGGCCCTTCGTCGATACCGACGGCAGCGAGCTGCGCGTCAAGATTCAAGGCAGCCTTCGCGCCAACAATGGCGATCTGCTGTTGGACGCGGCCATCAATGGCTTGGGCATTACCCGTCAGCCCCGTTTCATGCTGACGCGGGCGCTGGAGCGCGGCGATCTGGTGGAGCTCCTGCATGGCTTTGATCTGCCGAACTTGGCGCTATATGCCGTGTACCCGGTGCGGCGCCATGTGCCGGGGAAAGTGCGCGCCTTGGTGGATTTCTTGCTGGCCTATTGCGAGGCGCGGCAGGCGCAGTTCTGAGTTTTGATAACCTCAACATAATTATGTTAATATAACTAATTAAGTGGAGGAACGGCTCATGAATAGCGCATTTATTGGACTTGATTACATTGTTGACATCATGCATCCGAGCGGCAAAATCGCCGCCTCGGCCGCGCAGGCCGCCGAGCGTGGCGTGATCGCCAAAGCCAACGATCTGCTGGTGCTGGCGCAAGAGAAGGGCTGGCTGTCGGTGCTGGTCAAGGTGGGCTTTGCCGCGGGCTATCCCGACTGGCCTGCGCATTCGGCCATGTTCGGCCGCGCGCGCGAATTCGGCGCGTTGGAGGCGGGGTCTCCGGGTATGGCCTTCCACCCCGACTTGCGTGCCGAGCGCGCGGATATGGTGATCGTCAAACCGCGGGTCAGCGCGTTTTATGGCACGAGCCTGGAGGCCGCCTTGCGCGCGCGGCGCATCGAACGGGTGGTGATCGCCGGGGTCAGCAGCAGCTGGGCGGTGCAAGCGGCGGCGCGCGACGCGCATGACCGCGATTATCAGGTGGTCGTGGTGGAAGACGCCTGTGCGGCTGCCAGCGACGAGGAGCACCAGGCTTCGATGGCGCTGCTGTCGCGCATTGCCAAAATCATTCGCGTGGATGAGGCCGCCGCGCTGTGAGTTTGAATGATCACGTCGATTGGCGCCAGGCGAGGCGCTGTCTGGCCGTGTTGTTGCCGGTGCTGCTGCTGTGGGGCGTGAGCGGCGATATGCAGTGGCTGCGCGCCGCCGTCGTGACGGTGGCGACGCTCATCGGCATCGAACGCGTCCAGTTAGCGCCGTCAGGCGTGCTGCTGCACGGCATGGCAATCTCGATCGGCTACCTGCTGTTGCTATGGGCGTTGACGATGCCGCTCGCGTTCGTGATCGGCTGCGCGTTGCTGGCCGCCGGCGCCATCGGCCTGTCGGCCTTCGGACGCAAGCTGCGCTCGCTCGGCAATTTCGTTTTCATTCCCGCGCTCTACCTGGCGTGCGAGACCGCTGAAGATGGCGCGCCGGCCCAGTATCTGGCGCTTGGGCTGCGTCTGCTGCCGTATCTGGCGCTCTGCCTGGCGCCGGTGTGGCTGTTGGCGTTGTTCGAGCATCGCCGCCGCCGTAGCGAGGCGCCGCTGTGGCGGCATCACGCGCAGCTGCGCTTCTTGCGGGATGCCGGGGTGAAAATGCCGGTAGCGGAGGCGATGCTGGCCGGCGGGCTGGCTGTCGCCTGTGCCGCGGCATGGGTCGAATGGCGTCATCCGGGACATGGCCAGTGGGTCATTTGGTCCGCTGCCAGCGTGGTGACCGGCGATGTGCTATCCGCCAAGCAAAAATTACGCGATCGCGGGCTGGGCGCGCTGTTGGGCGTGCCGCTGGGCATCGGCGCGGGCGCGCTTTTGCCCCACCATCCGGCGGTCTACGCGCTCATCGCGCTGGGCGCGGTGATGACGCTGGTGTCGTTCCGCCGCTATCCGGTTGGATTTGCCGCGCGTTGCGCCTGCGCCGCCGGCGCGTTGACGGTATTGAACGCGCCGGCCGGCGTGGCGGCTGAACGATTGATCAACGTGCTGCTGGGCGGCGCGATAGGGTTCGTGCTCGTGCTGGCCGTCAATGGTCTGGCGCAAGGCAAGACGACGAATCCCTAGTTTTCGCGTGCGCTGCCGGCGACGAGCGGCAGAGTGAATAGCCGGCAGTCCAGCGCGCCATTGAATAGCGGTATGCGGCGCTTGACCGACAAGCGGATCAATTTAGGCAGTCGCAGATCCCCGGTGAAGAGTTGGGCGGTCCAACCGCTGAAATACCGCTTCAGCCAGTCCCCTAATTGGGGATACAGCGCAGCCAGCCGATCCAGCTCGTCGAGGCGCACGCCATAAGGCGGGTTGGTCACGATCAATCCGGTGCTGGCGTGCGGCCGGGTGTCGAAGACGTCCTTCACCTCGACGTCGACCATTCCGTCAAGCCCTGCGCGTTCCAGATTGGCGCGCGCCATGGCCACCATGCGGCTGTCCTGGTCGCTGCCGCGGATCGGCAGCGCCGCGGCCGGCCGCTCGGCTGCGCGTGCGGCCGCTTTCAACTGCTGCCACTCCGCCGCGTCGAAGGTCTTCCACTTTTCGAAGGCAAAGGCGCGCTCGCGTCCGGGCGCGCGCTTGAGCGCGATATCGGCCGCCTCGACCAGGAACGTGCCGCTGCCGCACATCGGGTCGAGCAAGGGTTGGCTGCCGTCATAGCCGGCCAGGAGCAGAATGCCGGCCGCCAGGTTTTCGCGCAGCGGCGCTTCGCCGCTTTCTTTGCGCCAGCCGCGCTTAAACAGCGCGTCGCCGCTGCTGTCCAGATAGATCGAGGCGTCCGACGGCCCCAGGAATACTTGGATGCGCACGTCGGGCGCGCGCGTGTCCACGTTCGGCCGGCCGAGCTGGGCTTGGCGAAAGCGGTCGCATACCGCGTCCTTGACCGTCAACGACACGTATTCCAGGCTCTTGACGCGGCTGCCGGCGCCGTCGGTCTTGACCTTGATGGTGCGCGTCACGTCAAAGTGCGCGGGCCAGTCGACTTGCATGGCCAGCGCGTTGATGTCGCGTTCGCTGCGGTAGGTTCCCTGTGCCAAGCGCAGCAGTACGCGGCTGGCGACACGGCTCTCCAGGTTGATACGCATCAGCATCGCCGGCGTGCCGCTGCAGGCCACGCCGCCGTCGGTTGGCGCGACGTCGCCGGCGCCGAGCCGCAGCAACTCCTGCTGCAGCACCGTTTCCAGCCCGCGAGGGCAAACGGCGAACAACGCCAGGGCCTCTACCGTTTGTCCCGATCGACGCGAGGATGCGTCGCGTCGCTCGAACGCCGGTCGTTCGGTCGGTTTCGTCTCGGTGGCGGGCAGGCCGCGGCGCTGGCTCGGCGCATGACGGCGCGGTTCGGGTGCCGGCGCGGCGGAACGCGGACTTTCCTCGACTGGTTTGATCAGCCTGCGGCGTGACGGGGCGGGGGGCGTGCCGGTCGGCACGGGCGAGTCGTTGGTGTCGATCGGCGTGCGTGCGTCGTCGCGCTTGCCGTCGCGGCGCTCGGTCGGCTTCGTCTCGGTGACGGGCAGGCCACGGCGCTGGTTTGGCGCATGACGGCGCGGCTCAGGCGGCGCGGCGGGGCGTGAGGTTTCCTCGACCGGTTTGATCAGCCTGCTGCGCGACGTGGCGGGTGGCGTGTCGGCCGGCACGGGCGAGTCGTTGGTGTCGGTCGGCGCGCGTGCGTCGTCGCGCTTGCCGTCGCGGCGCTGGTTGGCGCGCTGGCGCGAACGGAAGGTGGCCATGGAGCGATCTCGGGGTGATTTAAAGCGGTATTTTAGCGGATTTTCGGTTGGCCTTCTTGGTCCTCCTTTTTGTTTCCGCTAATATAACCGGTTAAATTTATATTTTTGGGCATTCATGAAGCAGGGTGAATTCGCCGTTCGCCTGATCGACTGGCAGCAGCGGCATGGCCGTCATGACCTGCCTTGGCAGGTATCCGATCCGTACCGGGTATGGCTGTCGGAGATCATGTTGCAGCAGACGCAGGTGGCGTCGGTGTTGTCGTACTACGACCGGTTTCTTCAGGCGTTTCCTACGCTGGCCGCATTAGCCGCGGCGAGCCAAGCGGAGGTGCTGGCGCTATGGAGCGGCTTGGGTTATTACAGCCGCGCGCGCAATCTGCATCGGGCGGCGCAAAGGGTCATGGAGGCGCTCGGGGGCAGGTTTCCCTCGACCCGCGCCGAGATCGAGCTGTTGCCGGGCGTCGGCCGTTCGACGGCGGCGGCGATCGCGGCCTTTGCCTTCGACCGGCGCGAAGCCATTTTGGACGGCAATGTCAAACGGGTGCTGACGCGCGTGTTCGGCATCGAGGGCTTCCCTGGCGACAAACCGGTGGAGAACCGGCTGTGGTCGCTGGCGGAAAGTCTGCTGCCTGCGCGCGATATGGCGGCGTACACTCAGGGATTGATGGATTTGGGCGCCACCGTGTGTTTGCGCGCCAATCCGAAATGTGACGAATGCCCGATGGCTGCCTGCTGCGTGGCGCGTGCCGAGGGGCGTCAGGCGGAACTGCCGACGCGCAAGGCCAAGAAAGCGGTGCCGGTACGGCAGGTGATGATGTTGCTGGCGGTTTGGCAGGGCAAGGTGAGACTGGAACGCCGTCCCGATCGCGGAATCTGGGGTGGTCTGCTGTCCCTGCCGGAATGCGCTGGAACGCAGGAAGCCGAGACGTGGCTCGCGCAGCAGGGCGAGGGGGATTTACTGCCCTCCTGGCCCGAGCTCGTCCATGTTTTTACCCATTTCCGTCTGGTGATCACGCCGCAGCCGATCATGCTGTCGCGGCGGTCCGATGACGCATCGCAGGAAGCCGGTGCCTGCTGGTTGCCGATCGACGAGGCAATCCACGCGGGCGTGCCGGCGCCGGTCGGCAAGCTGCTCGCAGCGTGGCCGGCCGGGGGGAACGGAAAGTAAAGCACTATGGTATCTGTCGTCCGATCTGTTGCCGATACGCTGGCCGATGCCGCCAATCCTGAGCGGTGGCTGGCGCAGCTGTCTTCTTCCTTGACCGACGCCGACCGCGATCTCTTGGCGCGCGCCTTTGCCGAGGCGCGCCGGCTGTACGTCGATCGACGCCTGCCCTCGACGGGCGAGGACATGTTCGGTCATGCGGTGTCCGCCGCCGCGATCGTGGCCGATCTGAATCTTCTGCCGGACGCAATCGCCGCCACGTTGTTGTTCTGCGTGCCCGACATCCTGCCCGAGTGGCAAACCTGGATGGATGAGTGCTTCAATCCGACCGTGACGGTGCTGGTCGATGGCGCCAGCCGTGTGCGCCGTCTGACGGAGCTTGCGCATATCGACCATCTCGATACGCCGGAAGAACGCGCCCGTCAGGCGGAAACCATGCGCAAGATGTTGCTGGCGATGGTGGCGGATATCCGCGTGGTGTTGATCAAGCTCGCCTGGCGCACGCAAACCATGCACTACCTGGTGCATTGCGAGGAGCCGGTGCGCCGGCGCATCGCGCAGGAAACCATGGACGTGTTCGCGCCGCTGGCCAACCGTCTTGGCGTGTGGCAGATCAAGTGGGAGCTGGAAGACCTGGGCTTTCGCCATCAGGATCCGGACAACTACAAGAAGATCGCCAAGCTGCTCGACGAACGCCGGCTGGAGCGCATCGACTATATCGAACGGGTGCTGGAGACGTTGCGCCTGGAGCTTCGGCGCGCGGGCATCCATGGCGACGTGGCCGGGCGGCCGAAACATATCTACAGCATCTGGCGCAAGATGCGCAAAAAGAGCCTGGATTTCAACGAGCTCTACGATATCCGTGCCGTGCGCGTGCTGGTGGACACGGTGCAAGACTGCTATACCGTGCTGGGACTGATTCATAGCATGTGGCAGCCGATTCCCGGCGAGTTCGACGATTACATCTCCCATCCCAAGGCCAATGATTACCGTAGCCTGCATACGGCGGTCATCGGCCCCGAGGACCGCGGCATCGAGGTGCAGATCCGCACGTTCGAAATGCATGAGCATGCGGAGTTCGGCGTGGCGGCGCACTGGCGCTACAAGGAGGGCGGCAAGGGCGACGCGCAGTACGAGGAAAAGATTTCCTGGCTGCGCCAGCTGCTCGATTGGCGCGAGGAGATTTCCGATCGCTCGGGCCTGGCCGATGCGTTCAAAACGGAGTTGTTCGCCGATACGATCTATGTGTTGACGCCGGCTGGGCGCGTGTTGGCGTTGCCGACCGGCGCCACGCCGATCGACTTCGCCTACGCGGTGCACAGCAATGTCGGCGACCGCTGCCGCGGCGCGAAGGTCGACGGGCAGATCGTGCCGCTGTCCACGCCGCTCGCCAACGGCCAGCGCGTCGAAATCTTGACGGCGAAGGAGGGCGGTCCCAGCGTCAACTGGCTGCATGAAGGCTGGGTCAAGAGTCATCGCGCCATCGCCAAGATCCGTCAATATATCCGGTTGCAGAACGCCGATGTGGTGCGGGAGAGCGGCCGCCAGCTGTTCGAAAAAGAGCTGGCGCGCCATGCGCACGCCAAACCGAATTTGCTCGCGCTGGCGGAGAAGCTCGGCTTCGACAAGCTCGATGAGCTGTACGCGGCGCTCGGCCATGGGGAACTGACGCTGCGGGTCGTGGCGCAAGCGTTGGCGAGTTTTGCACCGCCGGCGCCGACGCGCGAGGTGGCTCCCGAGGATTTGGTCAAGGCGAGCAAGGGCGGGCACGACGCCGGTGGCATCCTGATCGAAGGCGTCGACAATCTGATGACGGTGCTGGCCGGCTGCTGCAAACCGGCACCGCCCGACCCGGTGATGGGTTTCGTCACCAAGGGCCGCGGCATCTCGATCCACCGCGCGGGCTGCCAAACGCTCAAGCGCCTGTCGGCGGCGGCACCGGAGCGCCTGATCGCCGCCGATTGGGGGGAACAGAAAAACAGTATTTTCCCCATCGACATCGAAGTGCTGGCGCAAGACCGCCATGGCCTGTTGCGCGATATCTCGGATGTCTTGTCGCGCGAGAAACTCAACGTGATCGGCGTGCACACTCAGACGCGCGATCTACGCGCGCGCATGCTGTTTACCGTGGAGGTGCGCCAGGTGAGCGAGATCAGTCGCGTGCTGTCGCACGTGATGGATGTGGCGGGGGTGCTTGAGGCGCGCCGGCGCTGATCTTCCGGCGGGGGCGCGCGGCGCCTCCGCCATTCAAATAGCAATTGATTTTACGTAAAGATAAAGTCCATAATTTCTTCTTCCTGCTTTACTCAAAGCAAGTACCTATTTTTCCGAAAAGAGAGGGACGAAATGTCCGATTTGGTTTTGGCCGCGCGGCGTGCCTTGTCGCTAATGGATTTGACGACCCTGAACGATGACGACACCGACGCCAAGGTCGTCGACTTGTGTCGCAAGGCGTCTGGCCCGGCCGGCCGAGTAGCGGCAGTGTGCGTGTTCCCGCGGTTTGTGCCCATCGCCAAGAAGACCTTGCGCGATCAGGGTTCGCCGGAAGTGCTGGTCGCGACGGTGACCAATTTCCCGCATGGCAACCCGGATGTCGCCACGGCGGTGGAAGAAACCCGTGAGGCGGTGTCGTTCGGCGCCGACGAAGTGGATGTGGTGTTTCCCTACCGCGCGTTGATGGACGGTAACGCCGACCTGGGCGCGCGCCTCGTGGCGGCGTGCAAGCAGGCGTGCGGCGATAAAGCGCAATTGAAGGTGATCATCGAGAGCGGCGAATTGAAAGATCCGGCGCTGATCCGGCAGGCAAGCCTCGTTGCGATCGAGGCCGGCGCCGACTTCATCAAGACCTCGACCGGCAAGGTGCCGGTCAACGCCACGCTGGAGGCGGCAGCCATCATGCTGCAGGCGATCAAGGACGGTGGCCGTCCTTGCGGTTTCAAAGCGGCCGGCGGCGTTAAAACCGCTGCCGAGGCCGCCGAGTACCTGGCGCTCGCCGAGCGCGTCATGGGCGCCGGCTGGGTGACGCCGGCGCATTTCCGTTTCGGCGCATCGAGCCTGCTGGCTAATTTGGAAGCCACGCTCGGTTTCGGCAGCGCGCCGCAAAGCAATACCGCCTATTGATGACCGGCGCCCTCGACGGGCGCTTTAAGGGTTGAGGAGCAGGGAATGTTTCTGCCGCAGGAATTCATTGTCAAAAAGCGCGATAAGAAAGCGCTGACCGTTAGCGAAATTCAGCAATTTGTTCAGGGGATCACCGACGGGTCGGTGGCCGATAGCCAAATTTCGGCTTTTGCCATGTCGGTGTTTTTCAACGATTTGGCTTTGGACGAGAACGTGGCGCTGACGATGGCGATGCGCGACTCCGGCCGCCGCATGCGTTGGGATGACCTTCATCTGCCCGGTCCGGTGCTGGACAAGCATTCGACCGGCGGCGTGGGGGACGTGGTGTCGCTGATGCTCGGGCCGATGATCGCCGCCTGTGGCGGTTTCGTGCCGATGATTTCCGGCCGTGGCCTGGGCCACACCGGCGGCACGCTCGACAAGCTCTCCGCGATTCCCGGCTACGATCCGTTCCCCGATGCCGACCGTTTCCGCCGCATCGTCAAGGAAGTGGGTGTCTCGATCATCGGACAGACCAACGACTTGGCGCCGGCCGATCGCCGTTTCTATGCCACGCGCGACGTGACCGGCACGGTTGAATCGATCGCGCTGATCACCGCCTCGATTCTGTCGAAAAAACTGGCTGCCGGCCTCGATGTGCTGGTGATGGACGTCAAGACGGGCTCGGGCGCTTTCATGCCGACCTTTGAATTGTCGAAGGCGCTGGCCGAACGCATCGTCCGCGTCGGCAATGGCGCCGGCGTCAAGACGAGCGCGCTCGTGACCGATATGAACCAGTCTCTGGCCACCTGTGCCGGCAACGCCATCGAAACCGCCGAGGCCGTGCGTTATTTGACGGGGCAGACCCGTTCGGATCGTCTGCATGAAATCACCATCGCGTTGTGCGCCGAAATGCTGCTGGCCGGCGGCTTGGCCAGCGACACGGCGGATGCCGAAGCCCGCCTGCTGCAGGCGCTCGATAGCGGCCGCGCCGCCGAGATCTTCGGCCGCATGGTGGCAACCATGGGCGGGCCGGCCGACTTCGTCGAACGCTATGCCCATTATTTCGAGCCGGCGCCGATCGTGCGCCCGGTCTTCGCCGACGCGGAGGGCTTCGTGACCGCCACCGATACGCGCGGTTTGGGCATGGCGGTATGCGCGTTGGGCGGCGGCCGTCGCTTGGCGACCGACGTGCTCGATTATCGCGTCGGCCTGACGGATCTGGTCGAGTTGGGGCAAAAAATCGATTCGAAGACGCCACTGGCGGTGGTGCATGCCGCGACCGAAGACAGTTTCGACGAGGCGCGGCGCCGCGTGATCGAGGCGGTGAGCCTCGGCGCGAGTCCTGCGGCACGGCCGCAGCAGGTATATTGCATCCTGCGCGAAGGCGATCTGGCCAGGCAGTGAGGAGGACGACATGAAACGAGCCATCATCTTGATTTTGGATTCGCTGGGCATCGGTGCCGCCGCCGACGCCGAGCGTTTTGGCGACGTCGGCAGCAACACGCTGGGGCACATCGCGCGCGACGCGGCGGCCGGCTTGCTCGACCGCGGCGGACGCAGCGGACCGCTGCGGCTGCCGAATCTGGCGCGGCTCGGTTTGGCGCATGCCTGCGAAATGTCCTGCGGCGAATATCCGGCCGGCGTCGAGCGCGTGACGCCGGTAGGGGCGTACGGTTACGCCAAGGAGCTGTCCTCGGGCAAGGACACCCCGTCCGGGCACTGGGAGATCGCCGGCGTGCCGGTGTTGTTCGAGTGGGGCTATTTCACCGACAGGGACAACTCGTTTCCGCCGGCTTTGCTCGACGCCATTGTCGCGCGCGCGCAATTGCCGGGATATCTGGGCAATTGCCATGCCTCCGGCACCGAGATTCTCGACCGCTTGGGCGAAGAGCACATGAAGACCGGCAAGCCGATTTTCTATACCTCGGCCGACTCGGTGTTTCAGATCGCCTGCCATGAAGAAACCTTCGGCCTGGAGCGGCTGTATCAGTTGTGCAAGATCACCCGCGAATTGCTTGAGCCTTACAACATCGGCCGCGTGATTGCGCGGCCGTTCGTCGGCTCGGAACGCGGCGCGTTTTCCCGCACCGGCAACCGCAAGGACCTGGCGGTGGAGCCGCCGGCGCCCACTGTGCTGAAAAAGCTGGCCGATGCCGGCGGCGCCGTGGTGTCGGTCGGCAAGATCTCCGATATCTACGCCCATGTCGGCATTACCCGCGCGGTGAAAGCCACCGGGCTCGACGCGCTGTGGGACGCCACGCTGGCGGAAGTGCGTCAAGCACAGGACCGCAGCATCGTCATGACTAATTTCGTTGATTTCGATTCCAGCTACGGCCACCGTCGCGATACCGCCGGTTATGCCGCCGCCCTGGAAGCGTTCGACCGGCGCTTGCCCGAGGTGATGGCGCTGCTCTCCGACGGCGATATCCTGATTCTGTCCGCCGATCATGGCTGCGATCCGACCTGGACCGGCACCGACCACACGCGCGAGCACATCCCCGTGCTGTGCTACGGCCCAAAGGTGCCGGCGGGTTCGCTCGGCGGTCGTGAGACGTTTGCCGACATCGGTCAATCGGTGGCGTGCCATTTCGGTCTGCCGCCGATGGACTACGGTACTTCTTTTCTTGCTTAACCCGTTCGCTTAAGGACTGTCATGCCAACTCCGCATATCAGCGCCCAGCCAGGGGATTTTGCCGACATCGTGCTGATGCCGGGCGATCCGCTGCGCGCGCAAATGATCGCTGAAACCTATCTCGAGGGTGCCCGCCAGGTGACGGCGGTGCGCAACATGTACGGCTATACCGGCAGCTATAAAGGCCGCCGGCTGTCGGTGATGGCGCACGGCATGGGTATTCCGTCGTGCAGCATCTACACGACCGAGCTGATCAAGGATTATGGCGTCAAGACCATCATCCGCGTCGGCTCCTGCGGCGCGACGACCGAAAAGCTGAAACTGCGCGACGTGGTCATCGCCATGGGCGCGTCGACCGACAGCAAGGTCAACCGTATGCGCCTGATGGATCACGATTTCGCCGCCATCGCCGATTACGACGTGTTGCGCGCCGCGGTGGACGCCGCCGAGCGGCTCAACAAATCTGTCCATGTCGGTAACGTGTTCTCGGCGGATTTATTCTATTCGGTGCAGCCGGAAATGTTGGGCCGGCTGGCGGCGATGAACGTGCAGGCGATCGAAATGGAACTGGCCGGCATTTATGGTGTTGCGGCGCAATATGGCGCGCGTGCCCTGGGCATTCTGACGGTGTCGGACGTGATCCCGACCGGTGAGGTGACGTCGTCCGAAGAGCGTCAGACGAGCTTCCACGATATGATGGAAATCGCGCTGGAAACGGCTCTGGCGCTGTAGTCTCCTCGATTGGCGCGACGCCCGGCATGCCCGGGCGTTGTTGTTTGTGGCTTTTATGCTTTGCGCATAGTGCAGTGCACAAAAAGTGCTTGCAAATTGATTTTCGCCTGCCAATAATGGATTCACATCAGGCGCTTTCCGTGCGTTTTGGTGTTGTCTCCTCCATCCTCCTTTCAAAGGTGGAACTTGGCGCGATCGCAACCTGGTTGCGCTTTTTTTTGTCCTTAAAAACGGACTTTGCCGCGTTCAGATTTCTTCTTGTCTCACAATGGTTTGACAGGGTTAACGGGCTTGTAATACAATCCGTAACTTTCAAGAATTACGATGAGAAGAGTTCCATGAAGACCTTTTCTGCCAAGCCGCATGAGGTAAAGCGCGAGTGGTTCGTGGTCGACGCCTCCGACAAGGTACTGGGTCGTCTGGCTGCCGAAATCGCGCACCTGTTGCGCGGTAAGCACAAGCCGGAATACACCCCGCACGTTGATACCGGCGATTATATCGTCGTCGTCAACGCCGACAAGCTGCGCGTTACCGGTGCCAAGGCACAGGATAAGATTTACTACCGTCATACCACCTACCCGGGCGGGATCCGTGAGCGTACCTTCACCGAACTGCAAAACCAGTTCCCGGAGCGCGTTCTGGAAAAAGCCGTCAAGGGCATGCTGCCGAAGGGGCCGCTGGGCTACGCGATGATCAAGAAGCTCAAGGTATACGCTGGTAGCGAGCACCCGCACGCGGCTCAACAGCCGAAAGTGCTGGAAATCAGTTTTTGAGGCTAAAAGATGAACGGTAAATACTACTACGGTACCGGCCGTCGCAAGAGCTCGGTTGCACGCGTGTTCATGCAAAAGGGCAACGGTCAGATCCTGGTCAACGGCAAGCCTGTTGACGAATACTTCGCCCGCGAAACCGGTCGCATGGTGATTCGTCAGCCGCTGGCGCTGACCGAGAACCTCGAATCCTTCGACATTAAGGTCAATGTCGTCGGCGGCGGCGAAACCGGCCAAGCCGGCGCCATCCGTCACGGCATCACCCGCGCGTTGATCGATTACGATGCTGCCCTGAAGGCTGCGCTGTCCAATGCCGGCTTCGTGACGCGCGATGCCCGCGAAGTAGAACGTAAGAAGGTCGGTCTGCGTAAAGCTCGCCGCGCCAAGCAGTTCTCCAAGCGTTAATCGCTTCGGCAGTCTGTCTTACCAAAAGCCGCCCTCGGGCGGCTTTTTATTTTATTTGGAATTGCGGATTTCATGTTGCACTGCGTGATGGTTGAATCGGATAATGTCGTTTTTGCGACGTTATTTTCTGTTTGGGTGACGGCATGATCAAAGTGGGCGTGGTTGGCGGGACGGGATATACCGGAGTGGAATTGCTGCGTTTGCTGGCTGGGCATCCGGCCGCGCGCGTCGTCGGCGTGACTTCGCGCAAGGAAGCCGGCATGCGCGTCGACCAACTGTTCCACAACCTGCGCGGCTACGTCGATCTGTCTTTTTCGTCACCGGACGAGGCGGGCTTGACCGAGTGTGATGTGGTATTTTTCGCCACGCCCAATGGCGTGGCGATGCACGAGGCGCGCGGGTTGCTGGATGCCGGCGTACGGGTCATCGATCTGGCCGCCGACTTTCGCTTGCGCGACGTGGCCGAGTGGGAAAAGTGGTACGGCATGACGCATGCCAGCCCCGATTTAGTGGCCGAGGCCGTGTATGGTCTGCCGGAGATGAACCGTGCGGCGATTGCCGGCGCGCGCCTGGTGGCGAACCCGGGATGTTATCCGACCGCGGTGCAACTGGGTTTCCTGCCGCTGATCGAGGCCGGACTTGTCGATGCCGGCGCGTTGATCGCCGATTGCAAGTCCGGGGTGTCGGGTGCGGGGCGCAAAGGGGAGATTGGCGGGCTGCTGGCCGAGGTTGGCGATTCGTTCAAGGCGTATGGCGTTGGCGGTCACCGCCATTTGCCGGAAATCCGCCAAGGGTTGTCGCGGATGCGGAACGCGGCGACCGGGTTGACCTTCGTGCCGCATTTGACGCCCATGATCCGTGGCATTCATGCCACGTTGTACGCGCGTCTGACGGCGGAGGTGGATTTGCAGACGCTGTTTGAGGCGCGTTACCACGACGAAGCCTTCGTCGACGTCATGCCGGCGGGCAGTACGCCGGAAACCCGGTCGGTGCGGGGCGCGAATCTGTGCCGCGTGGCGGTGCACCGCCCGCAAGGCGGGGATACGGTGGTGGTGCTGTCGGTGATCGATAATCTGGTCAAGGGGGCGGCCGGCCAGGCGGTGCAGAACATGAATCTGATGTTCGGCCTGGCGGAGTCGACAGGGCTCACCGGCGTGCCGTTGTTGCCCTAGTACTACAGCAGCAGAGCGCTCGAAAGAGCAGGGCCTGGCGCCATAAGTGTCTGTGGCGCACTGCCTGCGGCGAGTGCGCCCTACGCGAGCGCGCATCCGGGGGCGTAGGGCGCAATCGCCGCGCAATGCGCGGCATTGCGCCAACGCCTGCACGAGGCGAGACCAGGAGCTACCGCTGTAGTATTAGAGGTTGGTGACGGATGAACCCGAGGCTTGATTTTCTCGCCATGCGTTACCATATCCTACTAAACTAGTAGGAAAGCCGTTTTTCGGCTCCACGCTTTAGAGGCCTATCATGACTGAAACGACTGAAATGCTGTCCCCGATCCTGTTTACCGACAGTGCCTGCAGCAAGGTGCGCGAGCTGATCGCCGAAGAAGGCAATCCGGAACTCAAGTTGCGCGTGTTCGTCACCGGCGGCGGCTGCTCCGGTTTCCAATACGGGTTCACCTTCGATGAGCTGGTGAACGAGGACGACACCCAGATCGCGCGTGAGGGCGTGACCTTCTTGGTCGACCCGATGAGCTATCAATATTTGGTCGGCGCGGAAATCGACTACCAGGAAAGCCTGGAAGGCTCGCAATTCGTCATCAAGAATCCGAACGCCACCACGACCTGCGGCTGCGGATCTTCGTTCTCGGTGTAAGTTTTTTTGCGATAAGATAAAAGCCTGGGGTTTTCCCAGGCTTTTTATTTGGATGGACATGGACAAGCTGCCGCCACTGACTTTGCCCAAGGTTGAATTCAACCGCGAATTTCAGTTTACCGATGCCGATTTCGAGCGGATCCGCAAATTGATCTACAAAGAAGCCGGTATTTCTTTGAATGCCACCAAGAAGGACATGGTGTACGGGCGGCTAGTGCGACGTATCCGCGAGTTGAAGCTGCCGGGGTTCGCCCAGTATGTCGATTTGCTGGAGTCCGTGCAGGGCCGGCGGGAGTTCGAGCAATTCGTTAATGCGCTGACGACCAATCTGACTTTTTTCTTTCGCGAGGAGCATCATTTCCCGCTGTTGGCCGAACATTTGAAGAAGCGCGCCGCTGCCGGCGCGACGGAAATCAATATTTGGTGCGCGGCGTCTTCCACCGGCGAGGAGCCTTACTCGCTCGCCATGACGGCGATGGAGACGCTACACGGCACGGGGCCGAAAGTGGCCATCGTGGCGACCGACCTGGATACCCTGGTGCTGGAGACCGGCCGCAAGGGGATTTATCCGGCCGACAAGGTGGCGCGGCTGCCCGCCGGACACGCCAGCAAATACTTCGACAAGCTGGCTGATGGCTCCTATCAGGCCAAGGCGCAGTTGCGCAATATGATCACGTTTTCCCGCTTGAATTTGATCGAAGCGCAATGGTCGGTGCATAAGCAATTTGACGCGATCTTTTGCCGCAATGTGATGATCTATTTCGATCGCGACACGCAATTCACCATTCTCAAGCGCTTCGCTCCGCTGCTGCGGCCAGATGGTTTGTTGTTCGTCGGCCATTCCGAGAATTTTTATTTCGCGGCGGAGTATTTCCGCCTGCGCGGCAAGACGGTGTACGAACATGCGCCCAAGGGCGGCAATCAGCCCAAGGCCGGTGAATTGGCGAAAGGGCGCGGATGAAGGTCGCCGTGCTTGGGGCGGGGGTGGTTGGTGTCAGTACGGCCTGGTTTTTGGCCTGTGACGGCCATGAAGTCGAGGTGATCGACCGCGCCAGCGGGCCGGCGCGCGAGACCAGTTTCGCCAATGGCGGACAAATTTCCGTCAGCCAGTCCGAGCCGTGGGCGCATCCGGGCGCGCCGCTGCAAATTTTGCGCTGGCTTGGCAAGGAAGACTCGCCGCTCTTGTTCCGCTTGCGCTTGGACCCGGCGCAATGGCGCTGGATCGCGGGATTCCTGCGAGAGTGCCTGCCTGGGCGTTTCGAGCGCAATATGCGTCAGATGCTCGCGATCGGCAAATATAGCCGCGATACCTTCGCCGAACTGCGCCAGACGCTCGGCTTGCGCTACGACAACCTGGAGCGGGGCATTGTGACGCTGATCGCGACGCAAAAGGGGCTCGACGAAGCCGCGGACACCTGCCGCGTGATGGCGGGCTATGGCGTGGCCAAGCGCGTGGTTTCGCGCGAAGAGTTGTTGGCCATCGAACCGGCGCTGGCGCCGATCGCGCCACGTCTCGCCGGCGCGACCTTTTGTCCCGATGACGAGTCGGGCGACGTGCATCAGTTCACCGCGCGGCTGGCCGAGCATGCCGCGGCGCGCGGCGTGCGTTTCCGGTTCAATACGCGCGTCAATGCGCTGGAGGCGGTCGGGGGGAGCATCAGCGGCGTGTCGGTTACCGACGCCGACGGACACTACCAAACCGTCCGCGCCGATGCCTATGTGCTGGCATTGGGCAGCTTTTCGCCGCTCGTGGCGGCCACCGCGGGTTTGGCGTTGCCGGTGTACCCCACCAAGGGCTATTCCGCCACGGTGCCGGTGCGCGATACGCGGCTCGCGCCGCAAGTCAGCGTGACCGATGAGGATTACAAAATTGTGCTGACCCGTCTGGGCGACACGCTGCGCATTGCCGGCACCGCCGAATTGGCCGGTTATTCATCGCATTTGAACGCGGCGCGCTGTCAGGCGCTGATTCGGCGCGCACGGACGCTGTTGGCCGACGCGAGCGCCGACTGGGACGCTGCGCGCTTCTGGAGCGGCCTGCGCCCGAGCACGCCGGGCAACGTGCCGCTCATCGGCCGCACGCGCTTCCCCAACCTGTATCTGAACACCGGGCATGGCACGTTGGGTTTCACCGAAGGACCCGGCTCCGGCCGCGCGCTGGCGGCATTGATCGCCGGGCACGCGCTGCCGTTCGATTTCGGGTTCTGCGCGTAGCGCCCCCTTTGGACCCTTGGGGCCCTCGGGGCCTCAGCGCGGACGGTGGCCGCGTTCGATCATGACGCCGACCCGCTTGACCCCGGGCAGTATGCCCAGTTTGCTGACCGATACCTTGACCCATGGCGAGCCGAAATCATCGCGGATGACTTTGGCGATATATTCGGCCAACGCTTCGATCAGGAGAAAGTGGCGTTCGGCCAGTGCGGCACGCAGACGCTCGACCACCACGCCATAATGGATGGTGTCGCGAATGTCGTCGCTATGGCAGGGTGCCTCGCTGGGAATGCCGATCTCCATGTCGATTTCGATGGTTTGCGGCGTGGTTTTTTCCCACTCATAGATGCCGATAATGGTTTCGGCGCGCATTTCGCGCAAAAAAATGATGTCCATCCGATTGCGGCTGTTGGGGAATGCCGCCTGATACCGTAGAATCTGAGACTTTGCATTTTAGTGGATATAACATGTCTACGACAGTCCATGCTCTGATGTCCCGGCAGGATCTCGCCTTCACCGTCGCCGCCTACCTGTTGGGCTCGCTGTCTTTCGCCGTCATCGTCAGCAAACTGATGAGCATCGAGGACCCGCGCAGCTACGGATCGAAGAACCCTGGCGCCACCAATGTGCTGCGTAGCGGCAACAAGGCCGCCGCCGCGCTGACGCTCTTGGGCGATGGCGTCAAGGGGTTGGTCGCCGTGCTGGTGGTCAAGGCGCTCGGCGCGCAATTCGGTGTGGACGATGCCGGGGTCGCTTGGGTGGCGTTGGCGGTGGTGGTGGGCCATATGTGGCCGCTATTCTTCAACTTCAAAGGGGGCAAGGGTGTGGCCACCGCCATGGGCGCGATGTTCGGGCTCCATCCGCTGTTGGGACTCGCCGTGGTGCTGACTTGGCTTCTGGTGGCTTTCATTTGGCGCTATTCGTCGCTGGCCGCCATGCTGTCGCTCGGCCTGTCGCCCCTGTTCGCCGCCTTTTTGCTGCCGCGCGGCACGCCGCAGCTCGGCATCACCTTGGTCATCGGCTTGCTGGTGTTCTACCGTCACCGCGATAACCTGATCAAGCTGCTGACACGCCAGGAAAAGAAGATCGGCGAAAAGCCGAGACCCTCGGCGGACCCGCATCAGTAAGTATTGCCTCGCAAAAAAATGGCCCGCGTATCACGCGGGCCATTTTTTTGCGAGGGGCGGCTAGCCGTCCGACAGCACGCGGATATGCGCGGTGACGCTGCGGCCAAGCGCCGAAAGGTCATAGCCGCCTTCCAGTACCGACACGATGCGTCCCTGGCAGTACAAATCGGCGATCTGCACCATGTGGCGCGTGACCCATTCGTAGTCGGCCTCCACCAGTCCCAACGAGCCCATATCGTCCTCGCGATGCGCGTCGAAACCCGCCGAGATGAAGATCATCTCCGGCTGAAAGGCATGCAATTGCGGTAGCCAGACGTTTTCCACCGCCTCGCGGAATTCGGCGCCGCCACTGCCTGCGCGCAGCGGCACGTTGTGCATGTTCTCGCCGAGCGGGTGGTCGCCGCAGTAGGGATAGAACGGATGTTGGAAGATCGACACCATCATGACGCGGGGGTCGTCATGGAAGATCTCTTCCGTGCCGTTACCGTGGTGAACGTCGAAGTCGATCACGGCAACGCGGCTGAGCTTGTAGTGCGAGAGCGCGTGCGCCACACCGACGGCGATGTTGTTGAAAAAGCAGAAGCCCATCGATTTGGCGCTTTCCGCGTGATGACCGGGCGGGCGAATGGCGCAGAAAGCGTTGGGCACCTTGTCCTCGCACACGAGTTCGACGGCCTTGACCACGGCGCCGGCGGCCCGCCTGGCCGCCAGGAGCGTGCCGGGCGACATGGCGGTGTCCGGGTCGACGCGAAACGTGCCGACCGTGGGCACGCTGGCTTCAATGTATTCGACGTAACGCGGGGGATGCACGCGGGCCAGCTGTTGCTCGGTGACTTCCGGCGCTTCCACTTCCTGCAAGGAATCGAAGATCTGGGATGCCATCAGTTGATCGCGGATGGCGGTTAGACGCTCCGGGCATTCGGGATGTCCGGCCCCCATATTGTGCTGCAAACAATCCGAATGCGTGACGTAGGCCGTGAGGCCGGTACGGTGCCAGTGGGTTTTCAGCCAGGTGAACACGCCTTCTCCTCGGGGCGTTGCTGAGTTTTTATGTGTGCTGCCTATCCTCAGCGAAGCCAGCTATTTTCGTTATGTTATGCATAATGCTTGAAGTTTTTATCCAAATCAACTTGTTGAGATAAATGGTATTTTCGCCACGCCACGGGTTTCTAAAAGGCGCGTACGCCACGAACTTCCTTTTCTGAATATAGTCCCATTCGCTTTAAAAATGCTGCGGTCAGTATGCGAATTCCCCTGTTTTCATGGCTTTGTCGTGTGGTGCGGCACCGGCCCAAGGCGATGTTGGCGCTCATCGGTATCGGTTCGTGCGTGGGCGCGTTGCTGTTTTACTGGGTGACAAACGGCAAGGACACGCCGGTGTTGACCGTGACGGTGGCGCGAGGCGATCTGGAGCAGGCGGTGTTGGCCAGCGGCGTGCTCAAACCCATCCGGCAGGTGGACGTCGGCGCGCAGGCCAGCGGTCAGTTGCAGCGCTTGCATGTGCAGTTGGGGCAGCGTGTAGCCAAAGGGCAACTCTTGGCCGAGATAGATCCTTCCTTGGCGCAAGGGAAGTTGCAAATGGCGCAAGCCGATCTCGATGCCAGCTTGGCCGAGCGGCGCGGCAAGCTGGCGACGCTCGCAAGCGCCGATCAGGAAGTTTCGCGCCAGGCGCGTTTGCTTGCCGCGGACGCAACCTCGGAAAAGGGGTGGCTGGATGCGCATCATAAGCGGGATGAATTGCGCGCGTCGTTAGCCATGCTGGATGCGCAAATCGTCAAGCAGCGCTACCAGATCGGCCAGGCGCGCGTCGAATTGGGCTATACCCGCATCGTCGCGCCGATGGCCGGCGAAGTCCTGACGCGGGATACCAAGGAGGGCCAGACGGTCATCGCCGTACAGGAGGTGCCCAAGATTCTGTCGCTGGGCGATTTGTCGCGCATGGAGGTCCAGGCCCAGGTGTCCGAAGCCGACGTGTTGCGCGTCCAACCTGGGCAGCGTGCCTATTTCAGTCTGCTGGGCGCGCCGGATGCGCGCTATTTCGGCACCGTCAGTTCGATTCGGCCCACGCCGGAGAAAATCAACAATGCGATGTTCTATACCGTGCTGTTCGACGTCGATAATCCCGAGCGTTTGCTGCGTGTCGATATGACCGTGCAGGTCGGCGTGATCCAGGCGGAGGTGAAAAATGGTCTGTTGCTGCCCATGTCGGCCCTGGGCGAGCAGACCGCCGATGGCCGTCATCGCGTCAAGGTGCTGCCCGGGGAGGGTGAGCCGGTGGAACGATTGGTACGCATCGGCCTCAAGGGGCGAACCCAAGCGCAAGTGCTCGATGGCCTCAAGGAGGGTGAGCGGGTGGTGTCCACCGAGGTGAGAGAGGACGAGGGCGGCGTTCAGTTCTCGGTCGGGGGGTAGCCATGAGAGAGGCTTTGTTGGCGCTGGATACCGTCAGCCGACGCTTCCTATCGGGCGCGGGGGCGGTCGATGTGCTGCAAGCGGTGACGCTGCGCATCCACGCCGGAGAAATGGTGGCGATTGTCGGCGCTTCAGGATCCGGCAAATCGACGTTGATGAATCTTCTCGGCTGTCTGGATCGGCCCACGTCCGGGCAATATCGCGTCGATGGCGTCGACGTGTCGACCCTGTCGCCGGATGCGCTGGCACGCCTGCGGCGGGAGCATTTCGGTTTCGTATTCCAGCGCTACCATCTGTTGCCCCATCTCGACGCGGTGGACAACGTGGCGATGCCCGCGGTATACGCCGGCGTCGCGCGCGAGGCGCGCCGTGTGCGGGCGCGCGCGCTGTTGGTGCGCCTGGGGTTGCGCGCGCAGCTGACGCAGCGGCCCAGCCAGCTGTCGGGCGGACAGCAGCAGCGGGTCAGCATCGCGCGTGCATTGATGAACGGCGGCGCGGTAATTCTGGCGGACGAGCCGACCGGCGCGCTCGACCATCATAGCGGGCAGGAGGTGATGACCATCCTGCATGAGCTGAATCAGGCCGGCCATACGGTGATCATCGTTACGCACGATCGTCAATTGGCGGCCCAGGCGGGGCGTGTGGTCGAATTGCGGGACGGCAAGGTCGTCAGCGATGGCGCGGCGCCGAGCGTCATACCGCAAGCCGTGGCCGTCGACACGATTGCCGCAGTCGACAGCGGGGCGGGGCAGGATTCGCTACGCTGGGGACAAGTGGTGGATGCGTTCAAAATGGCGTTGTTCGCGCTGGGTGCCAATCGTTTGCGCAGCGCGCTGACCATGCTTGGCATCGTTATCGGTATTGCGTCGGTCGTCTCCATTGTCGCGCTGGGCAACGGCGCGCGCGAAGCGATGCTCAAGGAAATCCGCACCATCGGCACCAATGCCATCTTTGTGTATCGTGGCCGCGACTGGGGCGACGACAAGGCCGACAGCATCAGAACGTTGTTGCCGGCGGATCTGGCGGCGCTATCCGCCGAACCCTACGTCGACAGCGTGACACCCGAGACGTCCAGCACGGTCCGCCTGCGGTGGGGTAATACCGATGTCGATGCCTGGGCGATGGGCGGCGGGGAGGATGTCTTCCGGGTCATGAACCGCACGTTGGTGCTCGGGCGCGGGTTCAACGCCGATGATTTGCGCCGACAGTCGCAAGTGGTGGTCATCGATCACAACGCGTGGCGCAAGCTATTCGGTCTGCGCGCGGATGTGCTGGGACAGGTGGTGCTGATCGGTTCCATGCCGGCGGAGGTGATCGGCGTCGTGGGTAAAAGCAGCGATCGCTGGAGCAGCAAGCAGATTCAGGTGTGGCTGCCCTACAGCACCGTCGCGAGTAGGGTGTTCGGGCGCCTGTACTTCGACAGCCTGACGGTGCGCATACGCGATGGGGTCTCCATGGATCTGGCCGAGCGGCAGGTCGCTCGCCTTCTGACGCAGCTTCATGGCGAGAAGGACTTTTTTACGCAAAATATGGATGCGGTATTTAAATCGATCAACAACGTCACCCGCATGCTGTCGTTGTTCTTGGTGCTGGTGGCGACCATTTCTCTGATCGTCGGCGGTGTTGGCGTAATGAACATCATGCTGGTTTCAGTTTCCGAGCGCACACGTGAGATCGGTATCCGGATGGCGGTGGGCGCGCGCCAGCGCGATGTCATGCTGCAGTTCTTGATCGAGGCGATATTGGTGTGTCTGGCCGGCGGTGCTGTCGGTATTTTGCTGGCGCTTGGCATCGGCGGTGTGGTTTCTTTGATGACGGAGAGTTTCGAGATGCTGTTCTCCGCAGGGGCGGTGTTGTTGGCGGTGGGGTGCGCCGCCGGCATCGGGGTGACGTTCGGTTTTTGGCCCGCGCGCAACGCAGCCCGGCTCGATCCCGTGGTCGCGCTGGCGCGGGAGTGAGCATGCAACGGTTGAAACGCGCGCTCCTCTTGCCGGTCATGTTGCTGTCCGCTTGCGCGGTTGCACCCTATACGCGCCCGATCACCGAGTGCCCGGACGGCGTGACGCTGCAGGCCGACGGCTGGTGGCGCCAGTTTGGCGATCCCGCGCTCGAAGCGGTAGTGACGGAGTCGTTGCGCTGTAATGTTGACCTTGCCAAGCAGGCCATCGCCGTGGAACGCGCCCGATTGACGCTTGAGCAGGGCGATCTCGTGCCGGCTGGCGTTGTTAGCGATTCGGTGGAGAAACCGCTTGGCGGCGGCGGCGCCATCCGGCTGGGCAAGGCTGCTCTCTCCATTGCCTATGAGGTGGACTTGTGGGGACGGGTTCGATTTGGGCGCTTGGCCGACTATTGGTGGACACAGGCCAGTGAATTTGAGCGGCAGGCTGCGGCGTTGTCGCTGTCCGCCGCTGCCGCCGGCGGTTATTGGCAAGTCGCGGCACTGACGCAGCAACGGATGCTGGCGCGCGATAACGTGCTCACCTTGCAGCAGTTGCTGCAGCGGGTTGATGCCGCGGTACAAAGCGGGGATATGGCGCCAAACGCGTTATGGCAATTGCAGCGGCGGATGCTGGCGGAACAGCAGCATGTGAGTGAGCTGGCGCGACAGCAGGATAGGGCGCGACGAGATCTGGCTCAGTTGCTTGACCGTCCCTCGCTGCCGGATGCCGATACCGTGCCAATGCCTGCCGGCGCCTTGCCGGACATTCAAGCCGACTTGCCTGCCGCATTATTGGCCCGGCGTCCGGATGTGGCCGCCAGCGAGGCGCGCCTGAAACAGCTTTGGGCCAAAGTGGGGCAGGCGCAAACGGAATTTATGCCCAAATTGACGCTGACGGGAGCGCTGGGAGGGGCGAGTGTCGATTTGGCGCGGGTGCTGAGCCAACCTGCCGCCACGCTGGCCGGCTCTCTGACGTTGCCCTTTGTCGATTGGCGGACGTTGGACCTCAAGCGTCAACAAGCGATGCTGGCGTATCGGGAGGCGGAGCAGGATTATCGGCGAAGCGTCCACCAGGCCTTGCGCGAGGTCGATGAGGTATTGAGGCTGCGGCAAAAATTGCTGGCAGAGTATGCCGGTTTGCAACAGCAATGGACGTTGGCGGGTAAAAGCGAGCGTGAGGCGGAGGCGCGCTATCGTGCTGGTGCGACAGGGCGGCAAGATTGGTACGAGGCGCAACTGACGCGGCGCCGATTGGAAATGCAACTGTCGGCTAACCGCCTGTCGCAATTGCAGAATTTGGCGGTGGCGTATAAAGCCTTTGGCGGTGCGCCGGTCGCGCGCTGAAAAGGGGGGCGTCGACATCGGCGCTCGCCCCCCTCTCAGCCGTTAGAGCAAAAAGTCCTTCGAAATGCCCTTGCGGCGTAGGATGCGTCGCAACTGTTCCAGACCTTCAATTTGGATCTGCCGGACGCGTTCCCGCGTGAGGTTCAGCGCGGCGGCCAGCTCTTCCAGCGTGCAGATTTCGTGGCTATTCAGCCCATAGCGCCGTTCGATCACCATGCGCTGTTTTTCATTGAGCTGCGCCATCCATTCCTGCACGAACCGTTCGAGCTGGTTGTTGTGCAACTGCATTTCCGGCTCGTCGTGCTGTTCGTCGGGGATCGATTCGCCGATGGACAGCATGGGGTCGATATCGAGCGGTGCATCGAGCGAGGCCATGCGCTCGTTCAAGTTCATCACCCGGCGGACCTCGCTGACCGGACGGTCGACCAGATGAGCGATTTCCTCCAAGGTCGGTTCGCGGCCGACTTGGCTTTCCAAGTGGCGCGCGGCGCGCAGATAAACGTTGAGCTCTTTGATGACGTGCACCGGCAGGCGGATGGTGCGCGATTGATTCATGATGGCGCGCTCGATGCTTTGGCGGATCCACCAGGTGGCATAGGTGGAGAAGCGGAATCCGCGTTCAGGATCGAACTTCTCCAGCGCGTGCATCAGGCCGATATTGCCTTCCTCGATGAGATCGAGCAGGGCCAGGCCTCGGTTGATATAGTGCTTGGCGATGTTCACAACCAGGCGTAGGTTGTGCTCGACCATTTTTTGCCGGGCTTCGAACTCGCCTTGTACCACGCGGCGAGCCAGCTCCAGCTCTTCCTTGGGTGTCAGAAGGGCATTATTGCCGATATCGTTCAGATAGATCTGTGTGACATCGGCCGTTTCGTCATGGGCAAGTGGTGCGTCAGTGCTTTCTTCGCTTTCGGTTGGTTCGGCGACAGTCTCTTCGGCACCCGCATCATCTACGGTTTCCTCATCTTCGAGGATATCGAGTTCATTGTTCATGCTTCCCCCGCCTAATTGTCGCCCCGGCTGGGAACGCTCCCGTTCAGGGCTTGCTGTTCAGGAACTGCATTGGATCCACAGGCTTGCCGAATTTACGGATCTCGAAATGCAGCTTGACTTGATCCGCATCCGTATTTCCCATTTCGGCAATCTTCTGCCCTTTCTTTACGGATTGCCCCTCTTTGACCAGTAGTTGGCTATTGTGGGCGTATGCCGACAGAAATGTCTTGTTATGTTTGATGATAATGAGTTTGCCGTAACCTCTCAGCCCACTACCGCTGTATACGACTTTACCATCGGCTGCGGCCAGGACGGGTTGTCCCATGCGGCCACCGATATCCACCCCCTTGTTGGTGTCGGAAAAACCGCGCAGCACCTTGCCATTGACCGGCCAAGTCCAGACCACGCTGTCCTCGCCGGCCGATGCCGGCGCTGAACTGCTTTCTTTGGCCACCGTAGCGGCTGGGGCCGATGCGACTACCGGTGCGCTGGTGGCCGGCTTGACGGCTTTGTCCACCAGGTGACCGCTGCCTTCGCTTTCTGCCCCTATGGCATGTGCCGCGGAATCAGAATATGCCAACTTTAGGGCTTTTGGATAGATCTTCTGCGCAGTTTGCGCAGAAGGCCCGTTCGTTGCTGTGGCGACAGTGCCTACCGACGGCAATGTTGCTGCCTGATCGCCAGAGGGCGGCGTTAGCCGCAGGACCTGGCCGACCTTGATATTAAAGTCCGGCAGGTTGTTCCAAGCGGCAACCTGCTGATATTTCAAGCCATGCGCCAACGAAATCCGGAACAGGTTTTCGCCTGGCGCCACGACATGGGTCTTGCCGTCATTGCTGCTGACGGTGGCCGTCTTTACCGGCGACGGGCTGCCGCTAATGGGCGCATCGGCCTTGTAAGGCGCGGTTTGCGCGCTGCCGCTTTCCACCGGCGCGGCCGGTGTAGCGGCAGGGGCCGGGCGAACGGCACGCTGCTGTAGCGGCGTGCTGCCAGATTCGACCGGCGCAGGTTGCTGAACGAAACTGCTGCAGCCGCACAGCCCCAACACAGCCAACGCGCTGATCAGTCGGGTGCGGCAAGATGGCAAGATCATCATTCGAACTTTTTATATGCTAACTGAGATAAATTGTAAATTGTCCAACAATACCTTTGTGGTATTTATGCTGTTCGCTTGCGGGCGCTAATCCCGTCCGGGCAGGAGCGGGACGAACTTCACCGCGTCCAGTTTGGTTTTTTGCACGCCCTGACGGCCTTTCTCGATATGCCACAGGTGTTGTTCGGTATCGCCCAGCGGCATGATGAGACGGCCCCCCTCGGCGAGTTGTCCGAGCAAGGCTTCGGGCACGGCCTTGGCGGCGGCAGTCATGATGATGCCGTCAAAGGGCGCTGCCTCGGGCAGTCCGAAGTGGCCATCGCCATGAACTAGCCGAGCATGGACGAGTTTGGCCGCGCGTAAATTCTTTCTGGCTTTGTCCAGTAGCGCGCCGATACGTTCAATTGAATAGACTGTGGCACCCATCTTGAGTAACACGGCAGTCTGGTAGCCACAGCCCGTGCCAATTTCCAGTACTTTTCCGATCGGCCGGTCTGCGAACAATAATTCGGTCATGCGCGCCACGGTCAGTGGCTGGGAAATGGTTTGCCCCATGCCGATGGGCAGGGCGACGTCGTCGTAGGCGCGGGTAGCCAGGGCCTGATCGACGAAGAGGTGGCGCTGAACCTCGTACATCGCCGCCAGGACGCGTTCGTCGCGAATGCCGGCTTGCCGGAGCCGGTCGACCATGCGCATGCGCGTCCGATCGGACAACATGCCGTAGTCCTGGCGTGACGATGTCAGCTGCAGAGCCATGTCTTGATCCCATCCTGTTGGTCGTATGCCGTCAGATCGATCATCAACGGGGTGACCGATATGCGGTTGTTGGCGATGGCGTGAAAATCGGTGCCTTCGCCGGCGTCTTGCACGCTGCCGGGTGGGCCGACCCAGTATACGGTTTCTCCGCGCGGCGTGGCGGTCTTGATAACGGGTTCGGCCATATGTCGACGGCCAAGCCGGGTGACGCAGATGCCGTCGATGTTATCGACCGGAATATCCGGGACATTAACGTTGAGCAACACCGGCATGTTGAAGGGTTTTTGCAGACAGCGTTCCACCAACCGCTCCACCGCGTGGCAGGCGGTCGGCAGGTTGTCGGCGGTGCTTGCCGCCAGCGAGAAGGCCAGTGCGGGAATGCCGAGCAGAAAAGCTTCGGTCGCGGCGGCCACCGTGCCGGAATAGAGCGTGTCATCGCCCATGTTCGGGCCATGATTGATTCCCGAGATGACCATGTCGGGCCGGAAATCCAACAATCCTGTGACCGCCAAATGCACGCAGTCTGTCGGTGTGCCGTTGACGAAGAAAAAGCCGTTGGGCGCTTTGCGCACCGACAGCGGACGGTCGAGCGTCAGCGAATTGCTGGCGCCGGAGCGGTTGCGTTCCGGCGCGACGACGACGACATCGCCGAAGCGTCCCAGGGTGGCCGCCAGCGCGCTGATACCTGGGGCGAGATAGCCGTCGTCGTTGCTGATCAGAAACTTCATGCCGTTTTCCCTAGATTTATCCGTCAATTGTATCGCTCGGGGGGGCTGTAAGAAAACTGTCGGACGTTGTCGAGCGAAGAAAAAACCCGCCAAGGGCGGGTTCGTGGGTCAGGCCAGGTAACGCTGGCTAAACGCCAGCATGCGCTCAATCGGCACCCTCGCCGCCGCCATTTGTTCCTCCGTCAGATAATCGATTTCCAGGCCGATACCGTCTTGGGCGCGCTGGACGGCCTCCACGGTGTTGAGCTTCATATACGGGCAGGAGTTGCACTGACAGCCGGCGTAGATCGGTGCTTGACGCAGGTCCAGATCCGGTCGCGCCTGACGCATGTTGTAGAGGATGCCGTCTTCGGTGGCGACGAAAATCACGTCCTTGGCCTCGCCTTGATAGCCTTTGACCCAGTTGAGCATGCCTGAGGTCGAGCCGACGTACTCGGCGCGCTGCAATACCGGCAGGGGGCTTTCCGGATGGGCGATCAGATGGGCTGCATCGACGGCGCCGATCGCCTCGTTCAGGGCGGTTTCATTGAACTTGTCGTGGACTTCGCATACCGCTGACCACAACGGCATATCGTAGCCGTATTGGAAGTTCAAATAGGCCCCCATGTTGCGATCCGGCGAAAAAATGACCTTTTTGCCCTGACGGTAGAGGTCGGCGATGACGTCGTCCACGTTGCGGCTGGTGACGATCCAGTCCGACAGTGCCTTATGCGCCGCACTGGAGTTGATATACGCCACATGCACATGATCCGGGTAGCTGTGGCGCCATTTTGCCAATGCCGTCACATCCGTCTGGGTGACGAGCGAACAGGTGGAGCCCGCATCGGGGAGCACCACCCGCGCTTTGGGATTGAGAATCTTGGCGGTTTCGGCCATGAAGCGGACGCCGGCGAACACGATGATGTCGGCCTGAGCCTCTTGGGCGTAAAGCGAGAGCTCCAGACTGTCTCCGACTTTGTCGGCCATCTGCTGAACTTCGGGCTGGGTGTAGTAGTGGGCAAGGGTGACGACGCGTTTCGTCATGATACTTTCATCTCTTCCTGACAACTTGGGCAGGCATCGGCCAATAGCGTAGGTTATCAAGGATGTCCCTGAAATGCCACTTTGCGGTTAAGTTGTCCGACGGCACGCAATGGGATCAGCAACAGATGATATTCTTATGGAATGATCCTGCCACGGGGTATCGGCAGGCCCGGCAACGGTTTGAATGTGATCTTGGAACGACCGCCGATGAAACCGCACTATCTGACCTCCCTGTTTTCTCCGCGCAACGTGGCCGTGGTCGGCGCGAGCGATACGCCAGGCTCGATCGGCCAGGCCGTGTTCGCCAACCTGCTGGCTGGTAATTTTCAGGGCAAGTTGTTTCCGGTCAATCTGAATCATAAGGTGGTGGGGGGCGTTCAGGCCCAGCAATCGGTGCGTCAGATCGAGGCGCCTTTGGATTTGGCGGTGGTGACCACGGCGCTACGCACCTTGCCTGCCATTCTGCGTGATTGCGGCAAGAAAGGGGTCAAGGCGGTGCTGTTGGCGAAGGAGTTTGCCGACACCGAGCAGATGGAGCGCGAAATTCTGCACGAGGCGGTCAGTATTGCCCGTCATTACGGCATCCGCGTGCTGGGTCCGAACGTGCTGGGCCTGATGCGGCCGGTGGCTGGGTTCAATGCCAGCAATTACACGAGCAAGGTGCGTCCGGGCAATCTGGCGCTGGTGTCGCAGTCGAGCGCGCTGTGCACCGCGATGCTTGACTGGGCCGACAGCAAGGGTATCGGTTTTTCCAGCGTGGTGTCGGTCGGCGACGCGGTGGACGTCGATTTTGGCGAAATTCTCGATTATTTGGTCGCCGATAACTTTACCCAAAGTATTTTGTTGCACGTGCACCACATTCATGACGCTCGCCGTTTTATGAGCGCGCTGCGGGCGGCTGCCCGTACCAAGCCGGTAG
Organism: Paludibacterium sp.; assembly: GCF_019232825.1. Lineage (GTDB taxonomy): Bacteria > Pseudomonadota > Gammaproteobacteria > Burkholderiales > Chromobacteriaceae > Paludibacterium. Next base: position 81,206 of record NZ_JAFAND010000133.1, read on the forward strand.
TGGTGATCAAATCCGGCCGTTATGAGAACGATGTCAGCGGGTTGACGCATTCCAGCAACCTCGTCGGCAGCGCCGACGTGTTCGAGGCGGCGCTATCCCGCGCCGGCGTGCTGCGGGTCGATACCATCGCCCAGCTGTTTACCGCCGCCAAGGTGCTGGCGGCCAATTTTCGAGTGCAGGGAAACCGCCTGGCGATCGTCACCAACGGTATCGGTCCTGGCGTCCTGGCCGCCGACAGCGTGGCGACCTATGGCGTGGAGCTGGCGCAGTTGACGGCCCCGACGCTGTCCCTGCTCAATCAGGTGCTGCCGCGCAATTGGTCCGGGGGGAATCCGCTCGACATTATCGGCGACGCGAGCCCCATGCGTTTTCGCACCGCGGTGAAGGCGTGTCTGGACGATGCCGCTGTCGATGGCGTGCTGGTGATTTTTACGCCGCAGGCCGGTACGGATCAATTAACCACGGCGCAACTGATGATCGGCCTGCAGCGCGAGTCGACCAAGCCGATTTTCCTGTCCTGGCTCGGCGAGGCCAAGGTGGCGGAAAGCCGCGAGCTGTTCAGCAAGGCGAAATGCGCGCACTTTCGTGCGCCGGAGTACGCCATCGAGGTTTTCCGCAACCTGGCCAACTATCACCAAAACCAGAAGCTGCTGCTACAGACGCCGGGGCCGTTGGAAGGCAAGCGCGAGGCGCCGGATGTGACCACCGCGCGCGCGGTGATCAATCTGGCACTGTCTGACGGCCGCAGCGTGCTGTCCGAGTTCGAGTCGAAGCAAGTGCTGGCGGCGTTTCACATTCCGGTCAATCAGGTGCTGCTGGCGCGCACCGAGGACGAGGCCGTCGGCTGTGCCGCCGAGATCGGCTATCCCGTGGTGTTGAAGATTGATTCGCCCGACATTTTCTATAAATCCGATGTGGGTGGCGTGGAGTTGAACATCAACAACGAAGCGACGTTGCGCGCCGCCTTCGCGGGCATATTGGAACGCACGCACGCATTGCGGCCGGATGCGCGCATCGACGGCATTTCGGTGCAGCCGATGCGCCGGCGCCGCTTTGCGCGCGAAACCATGGTCGGCGTGATGCATGACGCGCAGTTCGGCCCGGTGATTACCTTCGGTGCGGGCGGCATTGCCGTGGAGGTGATGAACGACCGGGCGTTGGCGCTGCCGCCGCTCAACGACTACCTCGTTAACCGCATGATCGACAAAACGCGCATCGGCAGGCTGTTGGGCGCCTTCAAAAACATGCCGCCGGTGGATCGCGACCAGTTGGCGCAGGCGCTGTTGCGCCTATCCGAGCTGGTGTGCGAGCTGCCGCAAGTGCGCGAGCTCGACATCAACCCGTTGGTGGCCGACGACCTAGGGGTGATTGCGCTGGATGCGCGCATCGTGGTTTCCGCGGTGCGGGAGGATCGCAAGCGTTATAGCCATATGTCGATCATGCCGTACCCGACGCGCCAGATTCGCCATGCCGCGCTGCCTGACGGCACGCCGGTGACCATTCGCCCCGTTCGGCCGGAAGATGCCGACATGCAACAGGCATTCGTGCGCAATCTGTCGGAAGAGAGCCGCTACAACCGTTACATGTCGAGCATCAAGCAGCTGTCGCAAACGATGCTGGTGCGCTTTACGCAACTCGATTATGACCGCGAAATGGCGTTGGCCGTGGTGCGCGATGACGGCGCAGGCGGGGAGGAGCAACTGGCGGTGGCGCGCTTCATTACCGATCCGGACAACGAAGGTTGCGAATTCGCGCTGGAGGTGGCGGATCATTGGCAAGGCCATGGCATCGGCGCGATGTTGATGGACGCACTGTTTGCCGCCGCGCGGGAGCAGGGCCTGAAAATGATGCGCGGCGAGGTGTTGGCCAGCAATAAGGGAATGCTCAGACTGATGCGCAAGCTGGGTTTTGCCATCGAATCGCATCCGGAGGATCGCTCGCTGAACAATGTGACGCGGGCGCTGTAGAGGGGGGCGGCGGGGTTTTTTGGCCTTCGAAGCCGCCTTTTATTGGCCTTGACGGAATAAGCGCTTGCCAGATAAGGGAAAACTGACCTAGAATCATGGGCTTTTCTATAGATCCGTTTTCTTAAGGACAATCGACAATGGTAGTCATTCGTTTGGCTCGTGGCGGCTCCAAGAACCGTCCGTTCTACAATATCGTTGTGACCGATTCCCGTAATCGTCGCGACGGTCGCTTCATCGAGCGTCTGGGCTTCTACAACCCGGTTGCCAACGAGAAGGAAGAACGCGCGCGTTTCACCATGGACCGCGTTAACTACTGGATCGGCGTTGGCGCGCAAGTGTCCGATTGCGTGGCCCGTCTGTTGAAGGAACAGGCAGCCGCCTGATCGATCTCCTCGTCCCGAATACGGAAGCAGGGCGCATGCGCGACAACGAACTGGTCATCATGGGTTTTGTGCGCGGCGCCTTCGGCGTGCGTGGCGCCATCAAGGTGCATGCCGATACCGAATTCGTCGACAGCCTGTTCGACTACCCGGTGTGGTGGTTGGGCAGGGAAGGCGACTGGAAGCCGTATCAGTTCGTCCAAGGGCAAGTTCAGCCCAAGGCGTTGGTCGCGCAGTTGGAAGGCGTGTCGGACCGCGACGTGGCGGAAGCCATGCGCGGCATGCAGATCGCCGTGCCGCGCGCGGAGCTTCCGGATACCGAGGAAGATGAGTTTTACTGGAGCGACCTGATCGGGCTCTCGGTGGAGAACCTGCAGGGTGAGGCGTTCGGCAGTGTGGCGGAATTGATGGAAACCGGCGCCAATGACGTGCTGGTGGTGGACGACGGCCCGACACGCCGTCTGATTCCATTTGTGGATGCGGTGATCACGCATGTCGATCTCGATGCCAAGCGCATCGTGGTCGATTGGGGCGCCGACTACTGATGCTGATCGACGCCATCACGCTGTTTCCTGAAATGTTCGACGCGGTTTGCGCCAGCGGCATCACCAGCCGCGCGCTGCAGCAGCGCATCTGGGCGTTCCAGGCGTGGAATCCGAGGGATTTCACCGAAGACAACTACCGCCGTGTGGACGATCGTCCTTACGGCGGCGGTCCGGGTATGGTGATGTTGCCCGAGCCGTTGGAAAAAACGATCGAAGCCGCGCGTGCGCGGCAAAAGGCGCTTGGGGTCGACGGTCATGTCGTCTACCTGTCGCCGCAGGGGCGTCGGCTGGACCATGAAAAAGTGGTCGAATTGGCCGCGCGACCCGGGGTGATTTTGCTGTGCGGGCGCTATGAAGGGATTGACGAGCGGTTGATCTCGCGTCAGGTCGATGAGGAATTGTCGATCGGCGATTATGTGCTCTCCGGCGGAGAGCTGCCGGCGATGGTGCTGATCGATTCGCTGGTGCGCTTGTTGCCAGGGGCGCTCAACGACGCGCAGTCGGCGGATGAGGATTCCTTCGCCACCGGCCTGTTGGATTGCCCGCACTATACCCGGCCGGAAGAATACCAGGGCATGCGCGTACCGGACGTTTTATTGTCCGGCAATCATGCTCTGATTGCCGCTTGGCGGCTTAAGCAGGCGCTTGGCAGAACGTGGCTTCGCCGCCCCGATCTGCTGGCGGCCCGCAAATTATCAAAACAGGAGTCTCGGCTGCTGGCTGAGTATCAGCAGGAACAAGCCTCCGCAAAAACTCAGGAGTTGTAACATGGATCTGATCCAAATTCTGGAGCAAGAAGAAATCGCCCGCCAGGGCAAGACCATCCCGGCCTTTGCGCCCGGCGACACCGTCGTCGTGCAAGTGAAGGTAAAGGAAGGCAACCGTGAACGTCTGCAGGCTTACGAAGGCGTTGTGATCGCCAAGAAGAACCGTGGCCTGAACAGCTCGTTCATCGTGCGCAAGATCTCCGCCGGCGAAGGCGTTGAGCGTACCTTCCAAACCTACTCGCCGCTGGTTGCTTCCATCGAAGTGAAGCGCCGTGGTGACGTGCGTCGCGCCAAGCTGTACTTCCTGCGTGGTCGTACCGGCAAGTCCGCACGTATCAAGGAAAAGCTGTCGTTCAAGAAAGAAGCGTAACCACTCGCTTTTTCGCTATGATGAAGCGCAAGGCTCTGCCTTGCGCTTTTTTTCTGCCCGAGGGGAGAGGTGTCATGCACCAGCCTGTCGTCATTTCCGCGCCGTTTGGCTGTCTGGGTATCGAAACGTCGGGTGCGGCGCTGGAATCGATTCATTTCCTGCCCGCCGGCACGCCGTTGTCGCCGCCCAAGCCGGGGAGCCTGGCTGCGGAAGCGGCGCACCAGCTGGACGCGTGGCTGATCGATCCCCGCTTCGAGTTTACGTTGCCCTTGCACATCAAGGGCAGCGATTTTCAGCGCCGGGTTTGGCTACGTATCGCCGGCATTCCCATGGGGCAGACACTGACTTATGGCGATATGGCCCGAGAACTCGGGTCGGTCGCGCGCGCCGTCGGCGGCGCTTGCGGGCGCAACCCTTTGCCGATCATCGTTCCCTGTCATCGCGTCGTGGCGGCGGCGGGGCTTGGCGGCTTCAACCGGTCGACCGGACGCCAAACGCTCAGCATCAAGGAGTGGCTACTCGCGCATGAACGACGTCGCTGATGTCATCGACCCCTTTCTTGATCACCTCTGGCTGAACGACGGTCTGTCACGCAACACGCTGGCGGCGTATCGACGCGACCTGAACAAACTGGCCGACCGGTTGCATCAAGTCGGCGGCTCGTTGGCCGCGGCCGACGGCAGCATGCTGGAGTCGGCGCTACTGTTGTGCGCGGATCGCGAAAAGCCGGCCACGAGGGCGCGGTTGCTGAGCGCCGCCAAGCGCTTCTACCAGTATCAGTTGCAATGCGGTCTGCGGCAGGACGACCCGGTTGCTAGAATGGCCACTCCCAAGCTCGGATTGCGGTTGCCGAAGACCTTGTCCGAAGCGCACGTCGAAGCATTGTTGGCGGCGCCGGATATTGGCACCTTGCAAGGATTGCGCGACCGTTGCCTGTTTGAGGTGTTGTACGCCACGGGTTTACGCGTATCCGAGCTCGTCGGGCTGACGCTGCAGCAGATCGATCTGACGAGTGGGGTGCTCAAGACGGTGGGGAAGGGCAACAAAGAGCGCCTGGTGCCGTTGGGCGAGATCGCCGTCGATTGGCTGCAGCGTTACTTGAGCCAGGTGCGGCCGCATCTGTTGACTGGCGTGCAGAGCGACGCGGTGTTTATTACGCGTCTCAAGGGGCCGATGACGCGGCAGATGGCCTGGTATCTGATCACCCGCTATGCCGCGCGGCAGGGCTTGCCCAAGCTCAGCCCGCACACGTTGCGCCACGCGTTCGCCACCCATTTGGTGAATCATGGCGCCGATCTTCGCGTGGTGCAGCTGCTGCTGGGGCATGCCGACATCTCCACGACGCAGATCTATACGCACGTTGCGCGCGAGCGCTTGCAGCAACTCCACGCCCAGCATCATCCCCGCGGCTGAAAAAAAACCGGGCGGCATCATCGCCGACCGGTTCTGTGGGAAACGCCGCTGGTCAGAGCGCTTCTTCAGCCAGTTTTTCTTCCTTGAATTGCAACTCCACTTTGCCTTCCGCGTTGACCGTCACCGTCACCTCGCCGCCGTCCGCCAACCGCCCGAACAGCAACTCGTCGGCCAGCGCCTTGCGGATGGTGTCCTGAATGAGGCGCGCCATCGGGCGGGCGCCCATTTGCGGGTCGAAGCCATTTTTGGCCAAATGGCTGCGCAGCTCGTCGGTGAAGTGAATGTCGACGTGCTTGTCGGCGAGTTGATGCTCGAGCTGCATCAAGAACTTGTCCACCACCTGCAGGATGATCTGTTCGTCCAACGTCGAGAACGAGATGATGGCGTCCAGACGATTGCGGAATTCGGGGCTGAACAGGCGTTTGATATCGGCCATTTCGTCGCCGATCGCGCGCTCGTTGGTGAAGCCCATGCTCGGCTTGGACAACGACTCGGCCCCCGCGTTGGTGGTCATGATCAGGATCACGTTGCGGAAATCCGCCTTGCGCCCGTTGTTATCGGTGAGCGTGCCATGATCCATGACCTGCAGCAGCACGTTGTAGATATCGGGGTGCGCTTTCTCGATTTCGTCGAGCAGCAGAACCGAATACGGGTGCTTGGTGATGCCCTCGGTCAACTGACCTCCCTGTTCGAAGCCGACATATCCAGGCGGCGCGCCGATCAAGCGGGACACGGCATGGCGTTCCATGTATTCGGACATGTCGAAACGCACGAGCTCGACGCCTAGTGCGTACGCGAGCTGCCGCGCCACCTCGGTTTTGCCTACCCCGGTCGGGCCGGAGAACAGGAACGAGCCGATCGGCTTTTGCGGATTGCCAAGACCCGAGCGCGACATTTTGATGGCCGTGGCCAACGCGTCGATGGCCTTGTCCTGGCCGAACACCACGTTCTTCAGATCGCGATCGAGGTTGCGTAGCACGTTCTTATCGCTGCTGGAGACGGTTTTGGCCGGAATGCGCGCAATCTTGGCGACAATTTCCTCGATCTCAGACTTGTTGATGACTTTTTTCTGGCGCGATTTCGGCAAAATCTTTTGTGCCGCGCCCGCTTCGTCGATGACGTCGATCGCCTTGTCCGGCAAGTGGCGGTCATTGATGTAGCGCGCCGATAGCTCGGCGGCGGTCGCCAGCGCGCCGACCGTGTAGCGAACGCCGTGGTGCGATTCGAAGCGCGACTTCAACCCCTTGAGGATTTCCACGGTCTGTTCCACGGTCGGCTCGACAATGTCGATCTTTTGGAAGCGACGGGACAGGGCATTGTCCTTTTCGAAGATGCCGCGGAATTCGTTGTACGTCGTGGCGCCGATGCAGCGCAGGTTGCCATTGGACAACGCCGGCTTGAGCAGGTTGGAGGCATCCAGCGTGCCGCCCGAGGCCGCGCCCGCGCCGATCAGCGTATGGATCTCGTCGATGAACAGAATGGCGTGCGGGTCGTCGGTCAATTGCTTGATCACCGCCTTCAGACGTTGTTCGAAGTCGCCGCGATACTTGGTGCCGGCCAACAGCGCGCCCATGTCGAGCGCATAGACCGTCGCGCCCTCCAGCACTTCAGGCACTTCCTTGTTGACGATGCGGCGCGCAAGTCCCTCGGCAATGGCGGTTTTGCCGACGCCCGCCTCTCCCACCAGCAGCGGGTTGTTCTTGCGGCGGCGGCACAACGTTTGCACCGTGCGCTCCAACTCCTGTTCGCGCCCGATCAGGGGGTCGATTTTACCGTCACGCGCCAGGGTGTTGAGGTTGAGCGTGTAGTTCTCCAGCGCGCCGCCACTCGGCGCGCTTTGCTCTTCGCCATCCGCCTCGGAGCCCTCGCGCGATTCCGACGGCTGCTGCGGCGAGCGCTGCTTGGTGATGCCGTGCGAAATGTAATTCACGACGTCCAGGCGCGAAATGCCCTGCTGATGCAGGTAGTAGACGGCATGGGAGTCCTTCTCGCCGAAAATGGCGACGAGGATGTTGGCGCCGGTGACCTCTTTTTTGCCCGAGGACTGCACATGCAGAATGGCGCGCTGGATCACGCGTTGGAAGCCCAGTGTCGGCTGGGTTTCCACCTCGGTCTCTCCCGGTACGGTCGGGGTGTGTTCGTCGATGAAATCAGTCAGCTGTTTCTTCAGTTGGTCGAGATTGGCTCCGCACGCCCGCAGCACGTCGGCGGCGGAGGGATTGTCAATCATGGCCAGCAGCAGGTGTTCTACGCTGATGAATTCATGCCGTTTGCGTCTGGCATCCATAAATGCCATATGCAGGCTCACTTCAAGCTCTTGGGCAATCATCAGTTTTCCTCCATCACGCATTGGAGCGGATGCTGATGCACTCGGGAAAAGTGCAACACCTGCTCAACCTTTGTTGCAGCCACATCTTTGGTATAAATGCCACACACGCCATGGCCTTGCGTATGCACCTGAAGCATGATTCTCGTTGCCTGCTCCCGGTCCTTGTGAAAGAACTGTTGCAGGATCTGCACCACAAAATCCATCGGTGTGTAATCGTCATTCAATAACAACACCTTATACATAGGTGGCGGGGTCGTGCGCACTGTTGATGCCTGGTTCTCGGCATCTTCCTTGTACTGCGTTGACATGTGGGCTTTCGGCAAAAACGCTGCTTACTACAATTTTGGTTCCAGTCGGAATTTTTTCAAGTGCATTCAAATCGATTACTTATGACTTGACGCTGTTGCAATGGTTGCGTAGAAATGCACACAGGTGCTTGGCTTAATTGGATTGCATGAGAATACGTTAAGCTTTTGTTGTTCGGCCTCACCAGCCTGTTTATGCAAGGACGTGAAATGGCAACTGGTATCGTCAAATGGTTCAACGACGCTAAGGGCTTCGGCTTCATCACCCCGGACGAAGGCGGTGAGGATCTGTTCGCTCACTTTTCGGCCATCAACATGCAAGGCTTCAAGTCCCTGAAGGAAGGGCAACGTGTGAGCTTTGACATCGTGAATGGTCCGAAGGGCAAGCAAGCGTCTAACATCCAGTCTGTTTAACCTCTTAGTACAGGTTTAGGGAGGGTCGAGCCAAATCGACCACTGGATTTCGATAAACCCGCCTATGGCGGGTTTTTTCTTTTTTCCGTCTCTTATTTTTCCTACGCGCAATACAGTTTTGCGACGTCCATTTCCTTTCCTGCGTCCACGGGGCAGTGTGTGACCATATCATGTCGATGGCATGGCGTGCTGGCGTCTTGTTTGATCGGCAAAGACCATTATTTGCCCATGGTCATCAACGGCCATTGTCTTTAAATCCATGTAAAACAAAGTGTTGCCGGTTGTTTGCGCTTGGGCATTGCATGGCGTCTTTTTTCATTCTGCGCGGTGCTAATGAAGGCAAACTGAAGCTCCCTTGAGGCTGGTGGGGTAAGTTCCTCTTAATTAGAGATTCATTATTAATTTATTTTCTGTTTTTCTGACTCGTCCTACACTTGCCTCGTGCTCAAGGAAGCACCTCTCGAATGAAAACAATATGCCGGTTGGCCCTCTGTGGATGGCCGCCGCCTGAGCAGCTTGATCTCGTTCATGAGAAAACACAGAAAAGGCGCAGGCCGGACAGCGCGTTCATGCCGGCACTGACAAGCCTAAACCCTGAGGTACTTGAAGACTATGACTACAACACCCAAGAAAATCGGTTTGCTCGCCTGTATCGGCGTCGTTGCCGGCAACATGATGGGCAGCGGTATTGCCCTGTTGCCTGCCAACCTGGCCAAGATCGGCTCTGTGTCGATCTGGAGCTGGGTCATCTGCATGTTCGGCGCCATGTGCCTGGCCTACGTCTACGCGCGATTGGGCACCGTCAATCCGCAGCAAGGCGGTCCGATTGCCTACGCGGGCGAAGTGTCGCCGGCTTTTGGTTTCCAGACCGGCGTGCTGTACTACCACGCCAACTGGATCGGCAACCTGGCCATCGCCATCACCGGCGTCGCCTATATGTCGACCTTCTTCCCGATTTTGAACCAACCTTGGCCGGCGACCATCGCGTCGGTGGCGATCGTTTGGATCTTTACTTTCGTCAACCTGATGGGCGGTACCTGGGTCAGCCGTTTGACCTCGCTGGGCCTGGTGCTGATCCTGATCCCGGTTGTGTTGACCGCGACGGTCGGCTGGGGCTGGTTTGACGTTCACACCTACATGGCGAACTGGAATACCTCCGGCAAGAGCGACAGCTCCGCCACGGTGAGCGCCGTGATCCTGTGCCTGTGGGCGTTCGTTGGCGTTGAGTCCGCTTCCGTATCGACCGGCCTGGTCGACAACCCGAAGCGCACCGTACCGCTCGCCACCATGCTGGGTACCGGTCTGGCCGGCCTGGTGTACATCTCCTCGACCCAGGTGATTGGCGGCATGTTCCCGGCCAAGGACATGGCGGCTTCCGGCGCGCCGTTCGCGTTGGCCACGAGCCATATGTTCGGCAATTGGGCGACCCCGCTGGTTTCCGCGTTCGCCGCGTTTGCCTGCTTCACCTCGCTGGGTTCGTGGATGATGCTGGTGGGCGAAGCCGGCCGCCGCGCCGCCGCCGATGGCAACTTCCCGGCTATCTACGGCAAGACCGACAAGAATGGCGTAGCCCGCGTCGGTCTGCTGCTGGCCTCGGTCAAGATGACCGCCCTGTTGGTTCTACTGAACGTGTTCGTCGGCACCGCCAATGCATCGGGTCTGTTCAACCAGCTGACCGCGATCGCCGTGCTGTTGACGCTGCTGCCGTACTTCTACAGCTGCGTGAACCTGATTCGTTTTGAAGGCGTGACCGGCAAGAGCGTAATCAGCCTGATCGCCTGCGTCGTGGGCGGCGCATTCTGCCTGGTCGGTTTGGCTGGCGCGGATGCCACCCCGCTGATGGGTACGTTTATCGTCTCGCTGATCATCCTGATGTTCTATGCACGCAAGATGGGTCAGCGGCAAGCTGCCGGCGCAAGCGCGAGCGCTTAACCGGTAGCCAGAATCCGTCCCCGGCAGGAGGGCTCCAGCCGGGGGCTGTAAACCCCAAGAAAGGGACTCATGTATGAAAACCATTCTGATTCTGACCAGTAATGATGCACCGCAGTTCAAAGTCGAGCCGATTCAGGAATTGCACGCCGTCATGGCTGAGGCCGGCTATGAAGTGGTGTATCCGGACAGCAAGTGCGACGCGCTCAAGCTGATCGAGCAAAACCCGCGCATCGCCGCCGTGCTGTTCGACTGGGACGATTTCGGCCTGGCGCTGTGCAGTGAAATCAGCAATCTGAATGAGAAGCTGCCGCTGTTCGGCTTTGCCAACCAGAACACCGTTCTGGACGTCTCGCTGACCGAGCTGCGTCTGAATCTGAATTTCTTCGAATACCACCTGGATCAGTCCGACGATATTTTCGTGACGATCGAGCAGGGCATCGCCGCCTATGTCGACGATATCGTCCCGCCGTTCACCAAGGCGCTGTTCAAGTACGTCGAAGCCAACAAGTACACGTTCTGTACCCCGGGGCACCTGGGCGGCTCCGCCTTCCTGAAGAGTCCGGTTGGCAGCGTGTTCTACGATTTCTACGGCCCGAACGTGTTCAAGGCCGACGTATCGGTTTCCATGCCGGAACTGGGTTCCCTGCTGGACCACTCCGGCCCGCATCAGGAAGCCGAGGAGTATATCGCCAAGGTCTTCAACGCGACCAATAGCTACATCGTTACCAATGGCACCTCGACCGCCAACAAGATCGTCGGCATGTTTGCCGCGCCGGCGGGCAGCACGATCCTGGTCGACCGCAACTGCCACAAGTCGCTTACCCATCTGATGATGATGAGCAACGTGACGCCGATTTACTTCCGCCCGACGCGTAACGCCTATGGCATCCTCGGCGGCATTCCGAAGAGCGAGTTCACCCGCGAAGTGATCGAAGAGAAGATCGCCGGAACCCCGAACGCCACGTGGCCGACCTACGCGGTGGTCACCAACAGCACGTACGACGGTCTGCTGTACAACACCGAGTGGATCAAGAAGACCCTCGACGTCAAGCACATGCATTTCGACAGCGCCTGGGTGCCCTACACCAACTTCCACCCGATGTACAAGGGTAAGTACGGCATGAGCGGCGATACCGTGCCGGGCAAGGTCGTCTACGAAACCCAGTCGACCCATAAGCTCTTGGCCGCCTTCTCGCAAGCCTCGATGATTCACATCAAGGGCGAAGTGGACCATGAAACGTTCAACGAATCGTTCATGATGCACACGTCGACCTCGCCGCAATACGGCATCGTCGCGTCGACCGAAGTCGCCGCCGCGATGATGAAGGGCAACACCGGTCGCCGCCTGATCGAAAACTCGGTCGAACGCGCGTTGAACTTCCGCAAGGAAGTGAAGAAGCTGCGCAACGAAAGCAAGGGTTGGTTCTTCGACGTATGGCAACCGGACGAGATCGACGGTCCGGATTGCTGGCCGCTCAAGCCGACCGACGGTTGGCATGGCTTCAAGAACATCGATGCCGACCATATGTACCTCGACCCGATCAAGGTCACCGTCCTGACCCCGGGCATGAGCAAGCAAGGCACGCTGGAAGACACCGGCATCCCGGCCACCATCGTGTCCAAGTATCTGGATGATCACGGCATCGTGGTGGAAAAGACCGGTCCGTACAACCTGCTGTTCCTGTTCTCGATCGGTATCGACAAGTCCAAGTCGCTGAAGCTGTTGCGCACGCTGACCGAATTCAAGCGCGGCTATGACCTGAACCTGAAGGTCAAGGTCATGTTGCCGAGCTTGTACGAGGAAAACCCGGCGTTCTACGAGGAAATGCGCATCCAGGATCTGGCGCAAGGCATCCACAAGCTGATGCGCAAGTTCAACCTGCCGGAAATGATGTACCACGCCTTCGAAGTGCTGCCGCAACAGGAAATGACGCCGCATCAGGCTTTCCAACGCGTGCTGCAGAACGAAACCGAAGAAGTGTACGTCGAGGAGCTGGTAGGCCAGGTGAACGCCAACATGATCCTGCCGTATCCGCCGGGGGTGCCGCTCGTCCTGCCGGGCGAAGTGATCACCGAGGACAGCGTGGCGGTGCTCGACTTCCTGCTGATGCTGATCGAAGTGGGCAAGCACTACCCGGGCTTCGACACCGATATCCATGGTGCCTACAAGCAAGAAGACGGCCGCTACAAGGTCAAGGTCATCAAGCGTCGCTAAGGCGCGTGAAAAAAATCTCCCGCTGCGGCGGGAGATTTTTTTTGTCCAGTAGCCAGCCCCTAGGCGGCGTCCTGTTTATTTTTGTATTCCTCCAGATAGTCCAGCAACCCCTGCAGTTCCGTGCCGACATATTTCTCGCTGTAGGTGGCGATGCAGAATTCGCGGTGAAAGCGCTCGCGCATCGGCAGCGCGCGCACCAAACCCTGAGCGACGGCTTGCGTGACGGCGGCGTGGGAGACAAAGGCGAGTCCGATGCCGTTGATCACGCTGTTGATGATGCCCTCGGTGGCGTTGATCTCCATGGCGATGCGCGGATGCTTGAGCCGGCGCCCGATATGGAAGTCGAATTGCTCGCGGCTGCCGGAGCCTGGCTCGCGCGCGATCCACAGCTGCTTATCCAGATCGGCGATGTCCAGCTGCCCATCCGCGCCGAGCGTCGAATCCGCCGGCGCGATGACGATCATCTCGTCCGATAGCCAGGGCCGCTTGATCAACGTCACATCCTGCACGTCCTTTTCCATGATGGCGACATCGAGCTCCGTGGTTTGCAGTCTGGCGCACAGGTCGCCGGTGCTGCCGATGAAGAGCGTCGGATAGCCGGCGCCGTGGTCCAGATGGAATTGGCGCAGAATGCCCGGCAGCAGATAGTTACCGATGGTTTTGGTGGCGCCGATCTTGATGTTTTTGTAGTTTTCGAACTCGCCGCTGAAAAAGTTTTCCAGTTGATTGATGCGCTGAATCAGCTCGTCGATATAGGGCAGGATCTGCTTGCCCTCCGAGTTGAGAATCAGTCGATTGCTAACGCGGTGAAACAGCTTGCGGCCAAACTGGCGTTCCAGTTCCTGCAGCGTTTGCGAGACGGCGGGACGGGTCAGGAACAATTTTTCCGAAGCATTGGCGATGGAACCTTCCTGTGCGACGGCCAGCAAGGCGCGCAATTGTCTAATCGTGATGTTCATAGCATTCCGGCGGTATGAAAGCGTTCTGTTTCAACATACGTGAAACGGGCGAAGATACCAGTCGCGATCCTGTCATGGACCGGCCACTTCGGGAGGACGCGCTATGCCGGGGGTAGTTGTCTGGCTGGCGGCGGGGAAACATGCGTCCGATATGGGTTTTTGCCGAATTATAACATTTTCATGTAGATAATGCTGTTGGTGCATGACGTTTGCGAGACGGCGGGACGTAAAAAAGCCCGCGCCAAGAGGCGCGGGCTTGGACAAGCGGTTTGCATGTTACATGCGCGCGATCATCGCCTCGCCGAATGCCGAGCAGCTGACTTCGGTGGCGCCGTCCATCAAGCGGGCGAAATCGTAGGTCACCTGCTTGTCGGCAATGGCGCGTTCCATGCCCTTGATCACGAGATCGGCGGCTTCCACCCAGCCTAGGTGGCGCAGCATCATTTCGGCCGACAAAATCAGCGAACCCGGGTTGACCTTATCCTGGCCGGCGTATTTCGGCGCCGTGCCGTGGGTGGCTTCGAACACCGCGTACTGATCGGAGATGTTTGCGCCCGGGGCGATGCCAATGCCGCCCACTTGCGCGGCCAGCGCGTCGGAGATGTAGTCGCCGTTGAGGTTCAGCGTCGCGATGACGTCATATTCCGCCGGGCGCAGCAGGATTTGCTGCAGGAAGGCGTCGGCGATCGCGTCTTTGACGATGATCTCGCGGCCGGTTTTCGGATTTTTGAACTTGCACCACGGTCCGCCGTCCACCGGTTCCGCACCGAATTCGCTCTTTGCCAGCGCGTAGGCCCAGTCGCGGAAGCCCCCTTCGGTGAACTTCATGATGTTGCCCTTGTGCACGAAGGTCACGCTCTTGCGGTCGTTGTCGATGGCGTAGCGGATGGCGGCGCGCACCAGGCGCTCGGTGCCTTGGCGCGATACCGGCTTGATGCCGATGCCGGAGGTTTCCGGGAAGCGGATCTTCTTCACGCCCATTTCCTGTTGCAGGAACGCGATCAGCTTTTTGGCGCTATCGGACTCGGCTTGCCATTCGATACCGGCATAAATGTCCTCGGTGTTTTCACGGAAGATCACCATGTCGGTGAGCTCAGGCTGCTTGAGCGGGCTCGGCACGCCCTTGAAGTAGCGAACCGGGCGCACGCATTGGTACAGATCCAGTTCTTGGCGCAGCGCGACGTTCAATGAGCGGATGCCGCCGCCGACCGGCGTGGTCATCGGACCCTTGATCGATACTGCGTATTCTTTGAGTGCGGCGAAGGTTTCGGCCGGCAGCCATTCATCCGGGCCGTACAGTCGGGTCGACTTTTCGCCGGCATAGACCTCCATCCAGTGAATCTTACGCTTGCCGCCGTAGGCCTTTTCGACCGCGGCATCGATAACCTTGATCATGACCGGCGTGATGTCGACGCCGATGCCATCGCCTTCGATGAACGGAATGATCGGATTATTCGGAATCGATTGCCCCGGGACGATTTTTTGCCCGCCGGCGGGCACTTTGATGAGGGATTGGACGCTCATGCCTTCTCCATTGTTTGTGGGTGCTGATGGCTACCAGGAAATGCGTCCCCGCCTGTTGGGCCGGGCGTTCGAGGTGTCCGAAGTAGCGCGCGGATCGCTTGCGGGTTCGTGAGGAAACGGCCGCAAAACCGCGCCGGAGAAGCCGGATTTCAGACCATAGCTTATTGTTGTACCGTCTCTCCTTATCCTTGATATTATCGTGTAATTCATTCGCATCCGCCAGACCCATGCCTGAACTGATCCTGCTGAACAAGCCCTACGGCGTCATCTGCCAGTTTTCTCAACATGAACTGCATCGCACGCTCAAGGATTACGTTCAAGAGCCGGGATTCTACCCGGCCGGCCGGCTGGATACCGACAGTGAAGGCCTGCTGCTGCTGACCAATGACGGGACATTGCAGCACCGCATCAGCGACCCGCGCTGGAAGCTGCCCAAAACCTATTGGGTGCAGGTCGAGGGCACGCCGAGCGACGCGCAGTTGACGCAATTGCAAAGTGGCGTCGACTTAGGCGACTTCGTCACGCGCCCGGCCGAGTGCGCGCGGCTGGATCCCCCGGCGATCTGGCCACGGATGCCACCGATCCGAGTGCGCAAAAGCGTGCCTGACAGTTGGATTTCGTTGACCATCAGCGAGGGTAAGAATCGTCAAGTGCGGCGCATGACCGCCAAGGTCGGTCTGCCGACGCTAAGGCTCGTACGCGTCGCCATCGGCCCTTGGCGTCTGGATGGTCTGGCACCGGGCGAGATGCGCCGGTTGCAGATCAGTCTTGAAGATTTGCCGCGGGTAAAGCATGCTGTTGGCATTAACAAACCGGCCGGCGCAACACGACGTCCGGCCCGACACGGCAGGGGTGGGGGCGAACGCCGCGGGTGACTGGCACCCGTCGCGCCGCGTGCCGCCCGGGGGTGAACGATGCAAATTCCCGAGTCTTACAATCCGGTGGCGCGCGACATTGCGCAGGCAATGATCGACGGCTTCGACAAGCACTATCGCTTGTTTCGCGAATGCTCGCAAAGCGCCAAAACGCGTTTCGACGAGGCGGACTGGCAAGGCATCCAGAAGACGATCCGCGACCGGATCCAGTTCTACGATCAGCGTGTGCGCGAAACGGTGGCGTTGTTGCACCGTGATTTCCACGCCGAGCTGCTCGACAACGAAATCTGGCAACAGGCCAAGCTGTATTTCATCGGCCTCTTGTGTAACCATAAACGGCCGGAGTTGGCGGAAACCTTCTTCAACTCGGTGTTCACCCGTATTTTGCACCGGGACTACTTCAACAACGATTTCATTTTCCTGCGTCCGGCGATCTCCACCGAGTACATCGAGGCGACGCCGCCGGCGTACCGCAGCTATTATCCGGCGAGCCAAGGTCTACAGCCGACGTTGCGGCAGGTCGTTGCCGATTTCGGCTGGACGAGGCCGTTCGCCAATCTGCGCCGCGATCTGACCCGGGTGCTGCGCGCGGTCAACCAGTATCTGGAAGGCCGCGTGCCGCGACGCGAGGCCAATCTGCAGATTCAGGTGCTGTCCTCGGCGTTTTATCGCAACAAGACCGCCTATCTGTTCGGCAAGGTCATCAACGGCTATGCGTCCTACCCGTTCGCGGTGCCCGTGCTGCACGACGCTGCCGGCAAGCTGTACCTCGACACGATCCTGCTTGAACCCTGGCGCATCGGCGTGCTGTTTTCCTTCAGCCACGCCCATTTCCTGGTCGATATGGACGTGCCGTCGGCCTACGTGCAGTTCTTGCGCAGCATGTTGCCGACCAAAAGCAAGGCGGAGCTCTACACGATGATCGGCTTGCAGAAGCAGGGCAAGAATATCTTCTATCGCGACTTCATCCAGCATTTGCAGCATTCCAACGATCTGTTCACCATTGCCCCCGGCATCCGCGGCTTGGTGATGCTGGTGTTTACCCTGCCTTCCTTCCCTTATGTGTTCAAGCTGATCAAAGACGTCTTCGGCGCCACCAAGGAGCTCGACCGCAATACGGTGCGGGCCAAGTACTGGCTGGTGAAGCGGCACGACCGCGTCGGGCGCATGGCCGACACGTTGGAGTTTTCCAACGTGGCCTTTCCTAAAAAGCGCTTTACCGAGGAGCTATTGGCGGAATTGCGCAGTCTGGCGCCGTCGATGATCGAGGAAAGCGAACACACGATCATCATTCACCATCTCTACATCGAGCGGCGCATGAAGCCGCTCAACCTCTATCTGCAGACCGCGACGGCGGAGGAGCGCGAGCTGGCGATCATCGAATACGGCAACGCCATCAAGGAGCTGGCGACCGCCAATATTTTTCCAGGGGACATGCTGTTCAAGAATTTTGGCGTTACTAGATATGGCAGAGTGATTTTCTACGACTACGACGAAATCGAGTACATGACCGACTGCCAGTTCCGTCAGATCCCGCCGGCGCCGACGCCGGAGATGGAAATGTCCGGCGAGGTCTGGTACCCGGTCGCGCGCAACGACGTCTTCCCGGAGGAGTTCAGCACCTTCCTGCTGGCCGACCCGGCGGTACGCCAGATCTTTCTGCGCCATCACCGCGAGCTGCTCGATCCGGTTTTCTGGCAGGAGAAGCAACGCCGGGTGCGCGAAGGCAACATCGAGGACTTCTATCCCTATCCGGAGTCGATGCGCTTCGTCAACCGCTATCCGTCACGTGGAGAGAACTAAGGACCCTCTGAACAAGTTATTTGCCCCTGTATTCGGGGCGGCGCCTGGCGGTCGGTCTGCTTTGTTGCGCGGCTGGTGGTTGGAATGATCATCCACTGCGCTCCGCGCCGCGCATCCCATCCCGCCAGGGGTCGCCGCAGCGGTAAATAACGGGTTCAGAGGGTCCCTAGATGCCTACTTGATGCCTTCCTCCGCCTGCTCGCCCCATACCGCCTGCATGTCGGCAGGGCGCACCACGC
>NZ_JAFAND010000007.1 GCF_019232825.1 Paludibacterium sp.
CGGCATGAGCACCGCGCTCGTGCTCTCCGGCGTCACCACGCGCGAGTCGATGACGCATTTCCCCTATCAGCCGGATTACATCTTCGACAGCGTGGCGGATATCGATCCCGATACGCTGTAAACGCAAACAAAACGGCCCGGGACATCTGAACTGCATCCCGGGCCGTTTGCTGCTGGGGTGGCGCGGTGTCAGCCGACCAATGCTTCAAGGCGAAAGCTTGCTGCAGTGACACTGACCTCTTTCATTTTGCCGTGTCCAGGCAGTACCTTCGGGGCAACTTGTAGCAAGCCTGCCTTAGCCAATTCATCAACGTCCCGCTTCACGGCGCTGCGATCGCGGTGAAGCCGCTCGGAAATGGCGGTAATGGAGCCTGGCTGCGCCTTGACTGAGCGGAAGAGGGTGATTCTGGCAACGGTCAACAATCTCAAGACTTCAGCTGGATCCTCGAAGCTAATTACATGTTCTTCGGGTAGCGACTTGCCTTGATCCGCTAGCCTAGCGATCTTGCGACCGCGTTTGAAGAAGTCCTCTTCGGTGGCGGTTTTGATGATGAGGTCGCTCATACCTTATTCCTTAGTTCAGTCCAGGCCTGTTCGAATTGCACCTCGATATCTTCGAAGCTGACAAACTTCACCGGCTCTACCCGACCCAAATAGTGCCGATGATGGCCGTCGTGCGCGTTATCGTAACCGATGACTCGACCGTTATCACCCGAATACACATGATGATTAATATAAGCAAGATTATAGCGGGTCACGTTACCTTGCTTGTCGACCCAGACTTCTCGTCGCAACTTGCCATTGCCACGCTTGTCAGAAATTTTGTGTGATTCATCGATTACTTTTATCTCAGCCATGACCCAATATATCATGGCTGCTATGCAAACAAAATGGCCCGGGGACATCCCGGGCCATTTGCTGTTCGGTGGGCGGTTAGCCGCGCAGGCGTTTGGCCACGTCGGCGACGCGGGCGCCGTACTTGACCGCGGTCTGCAGATCGCCCGCCGACATTTCTTCCACGCTGGCGTCCGCCGGCGTTTGCACCAACAGGCCGACCGAGCCGCCCATGTTGTTTTCGTCTTGGCGGGTGGCCGCCTTGGTGTTCGCCGGCAGTTGGCCGAGGCTGACCCAGATGCCGCCGTGCTGCGAGGCCAGGGTTTGCAGCCAAATCAGGGTGACGGCCTTGTCGCCGTTGAAACTGGCGCTGTTGGTGAAGCCGCCGAAGACCTTGTCTTGCCAGTTGCGGGTGAACCAGGCCTTGGAGGAGGCGTCGGCGAATTTTTTGAATTGCCAAGGCACCGAGCCCATGTAGGTCGGCGCGCCGAAAATGATGGCGTCGGCCGCGGCCAGGTCGTCCCAAGCGGATTCCGGCACGTTGCCGTCAGCATCGATGGCGATCAGGTGCGCACCGGCGCCTTCGGCCACCGATTCCGCCACGCGGCGGGTATGGCCGTAGCCCGAGAAGTAAACCACAACGGTTTTGCTCATTGATTGCTCCAGGGAGGTTTGTCGCCACGGCCCATGCCACGGCTTGGCATCCATGGTATCTTTTACATACCAAGTGTCCAAGAAGGCACTTGTAGCTTACTTAGTTACCTGAAGGAAACCACCGCCATGACCGACTTCCTCTGCGACCTTGCGTCCTACAACGTCTATAGCCAGGCCTGCCCGGCGCGCCTGGTGCTCGATCGGCTGGCGGACAAATGGTCGCTGCTGCTGATGGACCGGCTGAGCCAGGGCCCGGTGCGTTTCAATCAATTGCGCCGCGACGTCGAGGGCATTTCGCAGAAGGTGCTGTCGCAGTCGTTGAAAAAGCTGGAGCGCGACGGCCTGATCGCGCGCCGGGTATTCGCCACCGTGCCGGTGACGGTGGAGTACACGCTGACCGAGCTGGGCGCGACCTTGTCGGATACGGTGGCTTCGCTGGCGCATTGGGCCGAGCGCAATATCGACGCCGTGCTGGCGTCGCAGCGTCAATACGACGCGCACAATGCCTAGGATCTGTCTTTCGTTGGGTGAGCGGCGCAATGCCGCGCGTTGCGCGGCGATTGCGCCCTACGCAACGGGACACTCATTCGCGTAGGGTGCACTCGCCGAAGGCAGTGCACCGCCATCTTATGACGACAGACCCTAGGATCTCGGCTTTGTCCGCTGGGGGCCGGGGCGTCGTCTGGTAGCGGGTTCGGAATACACAGGCAGAGCCGGCCGGGGCATCCGGCTATCCTCGCCGTTTCGTCCGAGATGGACGTCACGCGAGGAGACCCGCCATGCCGAAGACCGTGCCCGAAAGGGGTTTCAACCTGCCGCCGACGGCGGTGAACGACTATCGCCCGGTATTTTTTCCCGCGCTGTTGCCCGATCGGGCGGACCTGTTGCTGGCCATCCGGGCCTTTCATGATGCCGAGGGCGATAGCCGGCTGCTGTGTGTCAATACCCGCACCTTTGAGACCCGCGTCTTGCGGGCGGGACAACTGGCGTATCGGCGCGAGAGCGGCGCCGGCGCCCCAGGGTATTTCACCGATGCCGAAATTCAACGCACACCGTATAGGCGCGCGCTGGTCCACGCCACCGAGGCGCCATCTCC
Organism: Paludibacterium sp.; assembly: GCF_019232825.1. GTDB lineage: Bacteria > Pseudomonadota > Gammaproteobacteria > Burkholderiales > Chromobacteriaceae > Paludibacterium. The sequence goes on from NZ_JAFAND010000007.1 coordinate 2,585, forward strand.
CTTGTCCAATGGCGGGTTGACGCATGCGCAGCAGCCGGTCAACGGCGCGTTCCTGACGGTTGACTTGTGTCCGTCGGTTGCGCCGTTCGAGCGCGCGTTTTTCGAGCGGCTGCTGGCGTTGTCGTCGACGCGTCAGCAGCCGCTCGCGCTGGCGGTGGCCGTCAGCGGCTTGTGGCTGATGGCGCACCGGCAGGCATTCGCTTGGCTGCAGCAGTTGCGGCGCGCCGAGCGCTTGGCGATCACCTGGATCAACCACGCGACCACCCATCTCTATCTCCCGGATCTGCCGCTGGCGCAAAACTTCCTGCTGCACCCGTCGCAACGGATGGGCGACGAGGTGCTGGCGCTAGAGCGGTTATTGCTGCTGGCCGGCGAGACGCCTTCGGTGTTCTTTCGCTATCCCGGTTTGGTGTCGGATGAGGCGCACATGGCGCGGCTCGCCGCGTTGGGGCTGATTCCGGTGGGCGCGGATGCCTGGCTTGCACATGGCGAGCTGGCAGCGAACGGCGCGATCGTGCTGGTGCATGGCAACGGCAACGAGCCGCGCGGCATCGCGCTGGCGTTGGAAATTCTGACGTGTTTCGAGTGGTTGCCGCTGACGCGGGCGTTGGCGGCATAACGCTCAGAAGCGGGTGGTCAGCGCCGTGAGCCAATCGGGCGAGTGCTCGACCAACCAGGTCTCCAGCACGCGGTCGAGCCCGCTGACGATGAGTAGCGCCACCAGCAGCAGCACGAGGCCGAGCACGCCGCGGCTGACGGCGCCGGCCATGCCCAGCGTCGCCAGCCGCGGGCGCAGCCAGTGACGCGACAAACCGGCGAGCAGTAGCACCGGCAGCGCCGCGCCCAGCCCGAACAGCCCCATCAATAACGCCACTTGCGGCAATTGCCGCCCCTGTCCGGCCAGGACGATGGCGGCGCCGAGCGTCGGTCCGACGCAGGGGCTCCAGATCAGCCCGAGCAAGACGCCGACGACGAACTGTCCGGACATGCCTTCCAGCCGCCATCGCTGGCCAAGCCGTTGGCCGAGATCGGCCAGCCCGGCTCCGGCGCGATAAAACGCGCGCGCAAGGCCGTTGGACAGCAGAGCGAGGCCGAATAGGCCCAAGAAGCCGGCCGCCACGTCGCGCGCCATGGTGGCACTGAACGGTAGGGCGCCGGCGGCGCTGGCCAGCAGGGTGCCGGCGGCGGCATAAGACAACGCCAGCCCCGCCGCCAAGGCCAGCGGCGCGCGCGGATGAGCCGCCAGCGCCGAGGCGATCAGCACCGGCAACAGCGGCAATACGCAAGGCGACAGGGTCGACAGCAAGCCGGCCGCGAAGCCCAGGCCATAGCGCCACAAGGTGAAATCCATGGTTACGGCAGGCTGGCCTTCACCAGGCGCTCAATGCCGTCGGGCGAGGTGTCGCCGACAGTACGCGCCATTTCTCGGCCGCCTTTAAAGGCGATTAGCGTGCTTTGCATGTCGACGCGATAGTGCGTCAACAAGGGTTTGTCGCGGTCGAAATCGATCAGCAGCAACGTGACGGCATGGTAGGCCGGCGCGTGCATCAACTGGTTGAGAATCGGTTTTTGCGCTTTGCAGGTTGGACACCAGCTGGCATGAACGGCGACGACCACCGGTTTACCCTGGCGGCTCAGCGTATCGAATTGCCCTTGGGAATAGGGCAGGGTGTCGCCCGCGCGGGCGATGACGCAGCCCACGGCAAGCACGAGTGACAGAATGAGTTGGCGGCGGTTCATGGCGGTTCCTCTGCGGCGGCTGTTTTCATTCTAGCCGGTATCTGCCGCCGTTGCTGAAAGGCGGCCTCGTCAGCGTTTGGTGGCCGCAAGTTGCCGGATGCAACAGTTGTTTCAAGCAATCTTATGGCTGCGCGGCCTAGCCAGCCGCGAGCGCGCGCGCCGTGTCGAGCACGATCTGCTTGGCCTCATCCTGCCGCTTGCCGCTGCGGTACGCCATCATCACTTCCCATTGCCATTCCGGCAGCTCCGGAATGTGCAGCTTCACCAGATTGCCGCGGCCGAGATCGTCGCGCACCGACAATTCCGGCAGAAACGACACGAAGCCGTGATGCAAAGCCATGTCGCGCGCCGCCGACGCCGGCTGAATGGCATGAATCGCGCTTTGCCGTTGCCGCACGAGCCACAGGCGGCGGATCAGCTCCTCGCAGCCGTCGCCCCAGAATTGCGGTGCGATGCGGTGATCGGCCACCGTCTTCAGCGTCAGCGGCCCCTCGATGCGCGCCAGCGGGTGATGTGCCGCCACCACCGGCACGATGGTCGAGCGCCATAGCGGCTCCACCTGCACGCCGGCAATCGCCGGGCATTTCAGGACGAAGCCGACGTCGATGTCGCCAGTCAGCACCGATTGCATGATTTGCGGCGAATGGTCGGTATGGCAGCGGATTTCAAAGGGCGCATCGACCAGCCGCAGCAGCAATGGTCCGAATACCGGCGTGGTCAGCGACGGCAGACAGGAGAGGTGGATGCGCGGCAGCGGCGGCGCGGCCAGTAAAGCCTCTTGTCCTTGTTGGAATGCCTGGACGGCCTGGCGCGCCGACACCAGGAACAACTCGCAGGCCGAGGTCGGTTCCGCGCCGCGACGGTGGCGGCGGAATAGCGCTTGGCCAAGTTCGGTTTCCAGCACGGCAATCCGTTGGCTGACCTGCGGCTGTGACCAGCCGCGGCGCGCGGCGGCCTGGCTGAAGCTGCCCAGTTCGGCCACGTCGATCAGCAGCGCCAGATCTTCTAGCGAAACAGACATAATAATTTCCGATATTTAGTATTCTAAGAAATCGTATTACATGATAGCTAATGTCACGCATATAATTCATTAATAAAGAATATTTACGAAGGGGGAGATCATGTCGCCAGCCGGGCTGGCCCGCCGTCGCGGGAAGTGGTTCATCTTGCTGGATAGCCAGCTGGTGCTGCTCGGCTTTTACATGGTCATCCCGATGATCAGCGTGCATTTCGTCGACGGTCTGGGCTGGGCGGCGGCGAGTGTCGGCGTGGCGCTTGGCGCGCGCCAATTGACCCAGCAAGGGTTGGGCCTGTTCGGCGGCGCGTTGGCCGACCGTTTCGGCGCCAAGCCGCTGATCTTGTGCGGCATGCTGTTGCGCGCGGTGGGCTTTGCCTTGATGGCATTGGCGCAAGCGCCGTGGGTCTTGATCTTGTCTTGCGTGCTCGCCGGCTTGGGCGGCGTGCTGTTCGATCCGCCGCGCAGCGCGTTGGTGGCGAAGCTCGTACGCGCGAACGAGCGGGCGCATTTCTATTCGATTTTGATGGTGCAGGAAAGCGCCGGGGCGGTGACCGGCGCCCTGATGGGCGCTTGGCTGCTGCGTTTCGATTTCCGCTGGGTCGGCTTTATGGGCATGGGCGTGTTTCTGCTGACCGCGCTCGTCAATGCCGTGCTGCTGCCGGCGTATCGTGTGGCGAGCACGCGCGACGCCGCCCCGTTGACGTCGCTGCGCCGCGTGCTGGCCGACCGTGGTTTCATGCGCTTCGTGCTGACCCTTAGCGGTTATTACGTGCTATGCGTGCAAGTATTGCTGTTGATGCCGGTGCTGATGAAGAAGCTGACCGGCAGCACCGCGGCGGTGGGCTGGATGTTCACGCTGGAGGCGTGTCTGTCGCTCAGTCTGCTCTATCCGTTGGCGCGCTTGGGTGAGCGCCATCTGCTGCGCGAGACGCGCATGCTGATCGGCCTGGCGTTCATGACGGTCAGCTGGGCCTGTCTGACCTGGATACGCTTGCCGTTGCCGGCGTTTTGCGCGTTGGGGCTATTGTACTTGGGCACGCTGATCGTCGAACCGGCGCGCGAGGCGTATGTGGCGAGTCTGGCCAATCCTCAGGCGCGCGCGAGCTATATGGGCGCGAGCCGGCTTGGCCTGGCGCTTGGTGGCGCGGCGGGTTACGCCGGCGGCGGCTGGCTGTACGACATGGGCGAGCGTCTGTCGCTGCACGGGTTGCCGATGGCCGTCCTGGCGCTGATCGGCGCCGCGACCTGGTGGACACTGTACCGCCAGTTCTTCCGCGAGTCGGGCACGGCCGCCGCCAAGGTGGCGGCACGCGCCGGCGCCGTCTAAGAACCGCTAACAAAATACATTTCGCAGTTGGGTAGCGTGCATTCGCGAAGCAACGCACGGCCTGTGGGCTCGCGTAACAAAACCTGTGCGGATGTCTTTCGCGGTTGGGTAGCGTGCGTTCGCGAAGCAACGCACGGCCTGCGGACTCGCTCAAGACGTGCATTGCCTGCGGCGAATGCACGCTACAAAATCTGGGCGGATGCGTGGCCAGTGCTTTTTGTTAGAGATTCTAAACCGTGATCGTGCCGCGCAGGTATTCCACCGCGTGGCCCGATACCAGCACCCGGTCTCCTTCCAATGCGCAATACAAGATGCCGCCGCGCGCCGACAGCTGGCGCGCCACGAGCTGGGTCTTGCCTAGCCGTTCCGCCCAGAACGGCGTCAGCGCGGCGTGGATGGAGCCGGTAACGGGGTCTTCGTCGCCGCCGTTGGCGGGCCAGAAATAGCGTGAAACGAAGTCGCTCTCCTTGCCCGGCGCGGTGACCGCCACGTCGTAGGGCGCCAGGGTTTTCAGCGGGGCGTGTTGGATCTTCAGACGGCGGATGGTCTCTTCTTCGTCGTAGAGCGCGACATAGGCCTGCACGTTGCGGTAGACCGCGCGCGGCGGTTCGGACAGCCCGGCGAGCAGGGCGGGCGGGATGGTTTCGACCGGCTTGGGCGCGCGGTTGGGAAAGGCCATTTGCAACGCGCCATCCGGCTGGCGGCGCACGAGCAGCTCGCCCACCGCGTCGGCCCAAAAGGACAACTGCGTCCACGACGGGTTCTGCTGGAATAACAAGTAGGCGGAAGCCAGTGTGGCGTGTCCGCAGAAGTCGATCTCGGTGAGCGGCGAAAACCAGCGGATGGCGATCTTCTCTTGCGCGCCGGTCAGGAAAAACGCGGTCTCCGACAGATTGTTCTCGGCGGCGATGGCTTGCATGGTTGTTTCCGGCAACCAGGCGGCCAACGGCACCACCGCCGCGGTGTTGCCGTGAAACGGCACCTTGGTGAAGGCGTCGATGTAGCAAATATCCAATTTCATCACGGTTTGTCCTGATATTTATCCATCATGGGTTTATCATTGCCGCCTGCGGGCCGTCAATCGGCGTCCGTTCCCCCCAATGAAGGAGACAGGGTCATGAGTTTCTCGATGTATGACGCCTCTGTGCCGGTGTTCAAGCACATGCTGTGTAGTATGTCGGCGATTTTGCGCAAAGCGGCGGCGCACGCCGAGGCGAAGAAAATCGCTCCTGAGGCGTTGCTGAATGCACGGCTATTCCCCGACATGTATCCGTTGACGCGCCAGGTGCAGATCGCCACCGACCAAGCCAAGGGCTGTGTCTCCCGGCTTGCCGGGGTGGAGATCCCCAGTTATGAGGACACGGAAACCACCTTTGACGAGCTGCAAGCCCGCATCGCCAAGACGTTGGCATATCTGGACGGCCTGAGCCCGGCGCAGTTCGACGGCAGCGAAAGCCGCGACATCACGCTGACCGTGCGCGGCGAGCCGATGACCTTCAAGGGGGCGCATTACTTGCTGCAGTGGGTATTCCCCAACTTCTATTTTCACCTCACCACCGCATACGACATCCTGCGCCATAACGGCGTCGAGGTCGGCAAGCGCGACTTCCTCGCCGGCGGCGTCTGAGTTCCGCGCGCAGCCTGAAAAAAACCGGCAACATCGCCGGTTTTTCAGGCTGTTGATTTAGTGGTTTGCAGCGGTTGGGGAGGGCCCGGCAAAGCCGGGCCTCAGTGGCAACTGACTGATTTCGCAGCCTGCCCATCGATTCCCTCTCCCCCTGCCCTCTCCCTGAGAGGGGGCGCTCGCTTCGCGAGCATGGGTTTGTCAACACCCTCAGGACTGCCACGGCAGTCCTTTTTATTTGTGCAACGCGCTCAGATAACGGCGGGTGAAATCATCGACATCGACGTGGCGCAGCCCGCCGGAAAAGCTATCCGCCAAAGTCTGACCCTGGGCGTCGCGCTTGAAGCAGATATACAGCCCTTGTACCTGCAAAGGCGGCCTCAGACTATCGAGCAGCGCTTCCTGGCCACGCAGCCGGGGGCTATTGGCCAAGAGCCATGCCATGACATTGCGGTCGATAATGATCAGCGCGACGCGGCCATGCGCCAACTTATCCAGATTCTGCTCATCGGACAGGGCGACGTCGACCTTTTGCACGCCGCGGGCGACGTTGGCGTCGAACGCCTCGGTATTGTTGTAGCCTTGGACGACGCCAATGCGGTAGCGAGCCAGATCGGACACGCCGCGCACCGGCGGGTATTGGCTGTCTTTGCGCTTGGCAAGCACCACCGGGCTTTCGCCGGCCCGCTCGGACAAGTAGCAGTCGCGCCGGGCGGCGGGAGAAAGATATTCGGGGAAGTACCCGTCGAAGCGCGCGTCGTGCAGGCCTTTATAGACCGCGGCGCTCCAGGGAAAGGTTTCGACCTCGAGCCGGTATCCGGCGGCGGCGAAAGCCGCCCGGACCAAGGCGGTATTCACCCCGCCCTGAGGCAGGGTTTCGCTGTTGTACGGCGGCCACTCCAGCGTCGCCAATCGCACCACGGGCAGCGAATCGGCCAGCCCGCCCCGTACCTGGCACAGGCAAAGCAGCAGCAATAAGACGCGGAACCGTCGAGTCATGAAGGGATTCATTTCATCGTCTTCTAGCGAACGGGGCTGTTTTCACTATACGATGTCCTACTCCGGATTGTCGCTGTCCAGCCAAATTGTCACTGGACCGTCATTGACCAAGGCGACCTGCATGTCGGCGCCGAACACCCCCGTCGGCACCGGCCGGCCCAGCGTGGCGGCCATGTGCGCCACGAAGCGCTCGAACAGCGGCTGCGACATGACGGGCGGGGCCGCGCGGGAATACGACGGCCGATTGCCTTTCTTCACGCTGGCCAATAACGTGAACTGGCTCACGGCAAGCACCTCGGCGCCGACCTCCAGCACGGACCGGTTCATCACGCCCGCTTCGTCGTTGAAGATGCGCATTTGGCTGATTTTGCGGCATAACCAGTCGATATCCGCCTCGGTATCTTCTGGCGCGATGCCGACGAGCACCAAAATCCCAGGGCCGATCCGTCCCGTCTCTTGCTCCGCGACCGTGACGGCGGCTTGCGTCACCCGTTGTAGTAATGCCCGCATCATTTTTCCTTTTTTCCGATGGCGACAACTTATAGAATGCCAGACAATTTGCCAGATAATCCAATCAAGGACATGCCCATGCTGATGGTGATTTCGCCAGCCAAAACCCTGGATTACGACACGCCGGCGCACGTTGCCCGGTATACCCTGCCGGATCTGCTGGATCACAGCGCCGAGCTGATCAAACTGCTCCGCACCCGCACCCCCGCCGATATCGCCGCCATGATGGGCATCAGCGATGCGCTGGCCACGCTGAACGTCGGCCGCTACCACGACTGGCAGCCGCACTTCACCCCCGACAACGCCAAGCAAGCCGTCTTGGCCTTCATGGGCGACGTTTACGAGGGACTCGATGCCGCCACGCTCGACGCCGGGCAACTCGATTGGCTGCAGAATCACCTGCGCATCCTCTCCGGTCTCTACGGCTGCCTGCGTCCACTGGATTTGATGCAGGCCTACCGCCTGGAAATGGGCATCAAGCTGGCCAACGCGCGCGGCAAGGATCTGTATGCCTACTGGGGCGACCGTATTACCGAGCGCCTCAACGACGTATTGGCGGCCGATAGCGATCCGGTACTGGTTAACCTGGCGTCGAACGAATACTTCAAGTCGGTGCGGCCGGCCAAGCTTCGCGCGCGCGTCGTCACGCCGGTGTTCCAGGACCAAAAGGGCGGGCAATACAAGGTGATCAGCTTCCACGCCAAGCGCGCGCGCGGCTTGATGGTGCGCTGGGCCGTTGAGCATGCAGTGACCGACCCGCAGACGCTGAAGGCGTTCGATAGTGAGGGTTACGCCTTCTCGCAGGAAGCCTCCACCGGCGATAGTTGGGTCTTCCGTCGCGAGGCGGTTCGCTAGAGCCCTCTTGGCTTGCCGCGTCTCGTTGGTCCGCGAGGGCGCTGTGACGCGGCATGAATGCCACATAATCAAAAAATAATTTAGTTAAAATCGACGCACATTTATATAAATGCGACAAAAACAAAACATGAAATTTAGATTTAACCATTTCTTTTTGATTACATTCGAATAGCACGGTTTCCCGCTCTTCGATCGCCGCATTCGCGCGGATCGAAACGCCGAATCGGCATGCTGCATGGCAAATAAAACACAGCCAAAGCGCAAAAGGCATCATTCACCCAAAAAAATTCATGCGAGGGTTTTTCGTTGCGCGCTTCGGCATAAATAACATACGGTAATGCCGCATTAAGTCTTTGAACTTAAGCTTGATTCCCATAGCAAAATCAAGGGTTTCGTCCGGCTATTTCACCTCGTTTCCACCCTACTTCACAAACCACCATCAGACCGGCCGCGCTATGCAAATTATGAATATATGCATGTCGCAATTTCATGGCCGCGCACGTAGGGCACAGCAACAACCCATACGTCATAAATCGCCAGTCACGTCACCCCCACACGGACCGCATCCGTCACACAAATCGGTTGTCAAGCTCATATTTAATATGCCTTTCGGCTCGTTTAGGCCAGGTTGTTGGTGACCGCACATGCGGCTAGGATCGCACCTGTGTCCGAGGGGTGGGACGTGGGCGTTTCGACGCGAAGCAAAGCGCACGCCTCTCCTTCGGCGGGCTGACCGCACTCAGCCACAGGGAAGCAGAACAGGGGCCGCGGCATGTTTTCGCCAGGCCCCCTGAACCGCGCGCCGGTCATTTGGCGGACACAACGTTCGATAATACGGAGTCATAAATGAAAAAAGAGCTACCGAAAGGTGCATACGGAGGCATCGCAGGGAAGGATTACGTCCCGTACATGGATGGCACCTCCACACTTGGTGGAGGCGTAATCGTCTTCATCATCGGTTTGATTCTTGCCGCAGTCTTTGCCGCGTCCACTGCCTACTCGGGCATGAAGGCCGGCTTGACGGTTGCGGCGGGGATTCCGGGTGCCATCATTGGTACCGGCCTCATCAACATGTTCGCCAAGAAACACGGCATTCTGGGCAAAAACCTGCTGCAAGGGATGTCCAGCGCGGGCGAATCGGTCGCCAGCGGCCTGATCTTCGTGCTGCCGTCCATTCTGCTGATCGGATCTCAGTTCAGCTTCCTGGAAGGCTTGCTCGCCGGCGTCGGCGGTGTGCTCTTCGGTATCGGCGTAGCGTCGATCGTGCACAACTACCTGCTGGTGGACGAGCACGGCAAGCTGATGTACCCGGAATCGATGGCGATCTCGGAAACCCTGGTCGCTTCCGACGCGGGCGGTGAATCGCTCAAGTACATGGGCATCGGCTTCGGCATCGGCGGCTTGGTCACCCTGGTGACCGGCGCGGTGTTCGGCTGGATCAACAACGTCATCAGCTACATCGGCACCCAGACCTACAAGTATCGCTTCGAGATGGAAGTGAACCCGATGCTGCTTGGTATCGGCTTCATCGTCGGCCTGGAAATCTCCCTGACCATGTTCGCCGGCTCCATCATGTCGAACTTCGCCGTCATCCCGCTGATCGGCTACTTCTCCGATATGGCAGCCCCGGGCCTGATGGTGTGGAACAAGTCGAAAGTGGCCATCCACGGCATGCCGGTCGGCGTAATCGCCAGCTCCTACGTCAAGTACATCGGCGCCGGCATGATGCTGTGCGGCGGCATCATCGGCGCGATCAAGCTGATCCCGGTCATCATCGGTTCCATCAAGGAAACGCTGGGCGCCAAGGCCAGCGGCGCCAACGGCAAGGAAACCCAGTATCTGAAGATCCTGCTGCTGGGCGCGGTGATTTCCTTCATCGCTGGCCTGGTCGGCTCCGGCGGCAACGTCATGATGGCCATCGTCGGCGGCGTGCTGTCGCTGATCCTGATGGTGCTGTTCGTGATCGTTTCCGGCCGTTTGACCGGCACCATCGGCACCTCCAACCTGCCGGTATCCGGCATGACGATCGCCTCGCTGGTTCTGGTGACCATGTCGTTCGTGCTCATGGGCTGGCACGGTCTGGCCGATAACAAGGCACTGCTCTTGTTCGGCAGCCTGATCGTGGTTGCCGTGTCCATCGCCGGCGGCTACATGCAGACCCAGAAGGTGACCTTCCTCATCGGCGGCCACAAGAACGAAATGCAGCGCTTCTACGCGCTGGCCAGTATCGTCGGCGTGGTCGTGGTTGTCGGCACCATCATGATTCTGTCCAAGCAGTTGGCCAACACCGGCGCCGATGCGCAATTCGGTCTGCCGCAAGCCAACCTGATGGCAACGCTGACCTCCGGCATCATGTCCGGCAAGCTGCCTTGGGTCATGATCTTCGTCGGCGTGTTCATGGCGCTGGTGCTGTACTTCCTCAACCTGCCGATCATGACCGTGGCCATCGGGTTCTATCTGCCGATTTCCACCACGTCGATCATCCTGGTGGGCTCGCTGCTGCGCATCCTGGTGGAAAAAACCTCCAAGAACGAAGCCGACAAAGACGCCAAGGTCGCCCATGGCATCAGCCTGTCCTCCGGTCTGGTTGCCGGCGGCTCGATCATTGGCCTCATCGGCATCATTCTGCAGGTTTCGGGCATCATCAACCTGCAAGATCTGACCGGCTTTGCCGCCAGCAATGAAGTCGCCATTCTGCTGTTGGCCGTGCTGGTAATCCTGACGCTGATCCCGCTGATCACCGCCAAGACGCATCATCACCACGCTGAAAAGTAACGAGGAAAGAGACGGTCATGGACGACAATAATCCGCTCAAAATAGTTTTCCAGCTCTCTGCTCAACTGGATTATGAGGTCGATGACCGTCGCATCGTAACCATCCTGCGCAAGCAGGACCACTGGATCCAACGGCTCGCACGGAAACTGACGTTTAAGATTCCGGCGTTCCGCAGGATCGAGCTGGACGATTACGGCAGCTTCGTTTTGCTCAGCATCGATGGCAAACGCACGGTGGAGGAGATCGGCGCGGCGATGAGCGCGCAGTTCGGCGAGCGAGCCAATCCGCTCTTCGAGCGGCTGCTGATGTTCCTCAACCACATCGAAAAGCAGGAACGCTTCATCGTCAAAATGCCGGCCCTGCAAAGCTGACAACGACGACGAAGGGATACGACGACGGCCGCGGATACGCGGCCGTTTCTATTTGAGGTTTTGGCGGACGATACAAAGCAAAAACCCCGCCGGATCGGGCGGGGTCTCACTGAATTCTTGGTTGCGGGGGCAGGATTTGAACCTACGACCTTCGGGTTATGAGCCCGACGAGCTACCAGACTGCTCCACCCCGCGTCAGAAGAAGTGCATCTTAACACCGGAGCGTCCCCCTGTCCAGGAATCCCAAGTATTTTTTACCTATCGTTTACATCATCTACATATTCCGGAAACAGCCAGCGGGTATCCTGGCATCAGGATTTCAGGTCAACCCGCCTGGGTGGCATGAGATTCTTGTTATCTCTCTGCACCGTAGTATCCCTTTTGTTTATGGCCGCCTGTGCGGCCATTTTTTTTGAGCGCAAACGACAAACGCTCCCACGTACGGAGTCGCGGGAGCGGCAGAAGTAAAATGATGGGGTAAACGGAATTTAGGCTGCGGCGGTAATGAAGCCGTTGGCGGGATACAGTGCCGTGGTCAAGCCGGAAACCGTGCGGAAAGTCACTTCGAACATCTTGCCCACAGGGGCGACACTCACGACTTCGTAATGAATGATCTCACCGCTATCGCGATGTTCAAGAATCTTATGACCTGGTTGCAGTTGGCTGATTTTCATATTTAACCTTCTTATTATGGTCTATCAAATACACGAAACGTTGAATCAACTAAACTAATTCGACATAGAGTATTAAGTCAAGTTCCATTGCACTCTAATATAAGAATAATCAGACAATGTGACACGCAGATGGTGCCGCAATGACAGATTGATGGTTACAAGGCGTTTTGGTTCCCACCATATAACCAGATAGAATAACAAATAAAATCAACTGCTATTTCCATTTCTATCTCCGTGGGGTACTGTAACCTCATACAACAACGTCATTACAAGGGATGAAGAGATGAGATTGGAAACCTTGGCGCTGCATGCCGGCTATTCCCCCGACCCGACCACCCGCGCGGTGGCGGTGCCGCTCTACCAGACCACGTCCTATGCGTTCGACAGCACGCAACATGGCGCAGATCTGTTCGACCTCAAGGTGCAAGGCAACATCTACACCCGCATCATGAATCCGACCACCGACGTACTGGAAAAAAGGCTGGCGGCGCTGGAAGGCGGCATCGGCGCCCTGGCGTTGGCATCCGGCATGTCGGCCATTACCTACGCGATTCAGACCATCGCCGAGGCCGGCGACAACATCATCGCCACCAGTACGCTGTACGGTGGCACCTACAATCTGTTCGCCCACACCTTTCCGCAGTTCGGCATCGAAGTGCGCTTCGTCGATCACCGCGACCCGGCCGCCATCGAGCAGTTGATCGACGCGCGCACCAAGGCGGTCTTCGTAGAGTCCATAGGCAACCCGCTAGGCAACGTGGTCGATTTCGCCGCCTTCGCGCGCCACGCCCACGCGCATGGCGTACCGCTGATCGTCGACAACACCGTGCCGAGCCCCTATTTGTGCCGGCCGTTCGAGCATGGCGCCGACATCGTCGTCCATTCGCTGACCAAGTATATCGGCGGCCACGGCAACAGCATCGGCGGCGCGATCGTCGACTCGGGCCAGTTCCCCTGGGATCAGCATAAGGACCGCTTCCCGCGGTTGAACCAACCCGATCCTTCTTACCATGGCGTGGTCTATACCGAAGCGCTCGGCCCGGCCGCCTTCATCGGCCGCGCGCGCGTGGTGCCGCTACGCAACACCGGCGCCGCCATCTCGCCCTTCAACGCCTTTCTGATCCTGCAAGGGATGGAGACCCTGCCCCTGCGCATGGACCGCATCAGCGACAACGCGCTCAAGGTGGCGCAATTCCTGCAAGCGCACCACCAAGTGGCGTGGGTCGAATACGCCGGGCTGGATGGGCATCCGTCGCGCCCCTTGGTCGATAAGTACCTGGGAGGCCGGGCATCCGGCATCCTGTCTTTCGGTATTCAGGGCGGCGTCGATGCCGGCGGCCGTTTCATCGACGCGCTGCAGTTGATCACGCGGCTCGTCAACATCGGCGACGCCAAATCGTTGGCCTGCCACCCCGCCACCACCACCCACCGCCAATTGTCGCCGGAAGAGCAAGTCAAAGCCGGCGTGCGGCCGGAAATGGTGCGCCTGTCGATCGGCATCGAGCACATCGACGACATCCTGGACGACATCAAGCAGGCATTGTCGAAGGCCGGCTGAGGGCATGAAGCGCGCGCGCCGCCGCAAGGGGATCGCGGCTGGCGCAGATCGCGCTCACCACCGCCACGCCGGCGGCGCCGACCGCGAACAGCGGCGCGGCGTTACCGGCGTCAATCCCGCCTATCGCCACCACCGGCAACGGGCTCGCTCGGACGATGGCCGCCAGTCCCGCCACGCCGCAAGGCGCGTCCGCGTCGGCTTTGGTCGCGGTGGCGAACACCGGACCGACGCCCAGGTAATCCACGCCGCTTGGCGGCACGCTCTCCAGCTGTTCCAAGCGGCTGACAGACAGACCGAGCAGCGCGTCCGGTCCGAGCAAGCGGCGCGCCGCCGCCACCGGCAGGTCCTGCTGGCCCAGATGCACACCGTCGGCGCCGGCGATCAGCGCCACATCCAATTGATCGTTGATCACCAATTTCGCGCCGCCGGCATGGCACAGCGGCAGCAAGGCCTGCGCCGCCTCAAGCCACTGCCGTTTCTTCCACGTTGGCGCGCGCAACTGCACCACACCCGCGCCGCCCGCCACCGCCGCCTCGGTCACGCGCAGCATGCCGTCGAGCCCGCCGCACAAATCGGGGTCCAACACCAGGTAAAGCGACAGATCGGCTTTCATCACGGCCACCGTGCCGCCAAGTCGTCCCCCCGCAGGTTGGCCAGCGCGTCGACAAGCGCCACGGCGAAACTGCCCGGCCCCTGGCTTGTCCGCGCCGCCGTCTCGCCGGCGAGTTTCATCAGCGCGCAAGCCGTTGCCGCCGCCTGCACGCCATCGGGCACGCATGCGGTGAACGCGGCGACCAGGGCAGAGAGCGAGCAACCGGTGCCGGTCACCTGCTGCAAGCGCGCATCGCCGCCGGCAATCGCCAAGGTCTGCCGGCCATCGGTGATGAAGTCGGTCGCACCAGTCACCGCCACGACCGCCCCGCTCGCCTCGGCCAATTGCCGCGCCGCCGCCAAGGCGGCCTCGCTGCCGACCAGGCTGTCCACGCCACGGCCGCCGGCAGCCACTCCGGCCAGCGCCATGATCTCCGATGCATTGCCGCGGATCGCCCGAGGGCGCTGCGCCAAGAGCTCGTGACAAAAAGCCGTGCGCCATGCCAGCACGCCGACCGCCACCGGGTCGAGCGTCCAGGGGGTGCCCGCCTGACGGGCGGAGGCGACCGCCACGCGCATGGCGCTAGCCTGCTCCGCGGTCAGCGTGCCGACATTCACCAGCAACGCGCCGGCAATGGCGGCAAACGGGCCAGCCTCTTCAGGCGCGACCACCATTGCCGGCGCGGCGCCAACGGCCAACAGCGCGTTGGCGTTGAAAGCGGTGACGACCGAGTTGGTCAGACAGTGCACCAGCGGCTGCGCGGCACGCAGGCGGTCGAGATGGGGGGCGGCGAGCCGGCCGGAAAAAGCGGTTACTTGATTCATTTCGTCTCCTCGGCGCGGGGCGAGGACGACGGCAGCAAGGCGGGGCATGCGTGGCGCCGTGACTTCCCTACGCTGGCATGATCCAGATCAGGTGGATACGGGTGTTTCTCAGCCGTCGGTTAGACGGCACCCCGAGTCACATTTGCCTGGACATTGTGACGTCCGCATAGACCAAGCGTCAATCACGGCGGCAACAAAAACGCCCACGGACAAAGTCCGCGGGCGTCGCAGGCAGCCAATCACGCTGGCTTACAGATACTCGTCCATCGGCGGGCAGCTGCACACCAGGTTGCGGTCGCCGTACACGTCGTCGATGCGGTTCACGCTCGGCCAGAACTTATTGTCGAACACGTGCGGCAGCGGGAACAACGCTTCCTCGCGGCTATACGGATGCGTCCATTCGCCGGCCACGTCCGACTTGCTGTGCGGCGCGTTCTTCAACGGATTGTCCTCGGCCGGCCATACGCCGTTTTGCACCTTGTCCACCTCGGCGCGGATCGCCAGCATGGCGGCGATGAAGCGGTCGAGTTCGGCCTTGGATTCCGACTCGGTCGGCTCGACCATCAGCGTGCCCGGAACCGGGAAGCTCATGGTCGGCGCGTGGAAGCCGTAGTCCATCAAGCGCTTGGCGATGTCCACCTCGGTCACGCCGGAAGCAGCCTTGAGCGGGCGCAGATCGATGATGCACTCGTGCGCCACGCGGCCGTTGGCGCCGGTATACAGCACTGGGTAATGCCCGGAGAGCTTGCTCGCGATGTAGTTGGCGTTCAACAGCGCATGCTGCGTCGCTTGCTTCATCCCTTCCGCGCCCATCATGGTGATGTACATCCACGAAATCGGCAGAATCGACGCCGAACCGAACGGCGCCGCCGATACGGCGCTCTGTCCTTCCGATGTGCCGGCAATCGGGGCGACCGCGTGATTGGCCATGAACGGCGCCAGATGCGCCTTCAGGCCGATCGGTCCCATGCCCGGTCCGCCACCGCCGTGCGGGATGCAGAAGGTCTTGTGCAGGTTCATGTGGCTGACGTCGGCGCCAATGTCCGCAGGACGCATCAGGCCGACCTGAGCATTGAGGTTGGCGCCGTCCATGTACACCTGGCCGCCGTGCGCGTGCACGATCTCGCAGATCTCGGCGATCGCCGCCTCGAATACGCCGTGGGTCGACGGATAAGTGATCATCAGCGCCGCCAGGTTGTCCGCATGCGCTTCGGCCTTGGCCTTGAGATCACCGACATCGACGTTGCCGGCGTCGTCGCAATCGACCACCACTACCTTCAGGCTCATCATTTGCGCCGAAGCCGGGTTGGTGCCGTGGGCAGAACGCGGGATCAGGCACACGTCGCGGTGCGCCTCGCCGCGCGACGCGTGATAGCGGCGGATCGCCAACAGGCCGGCGTATTCGCCCTGCGCGCCGGAGTTCGGCTGCATGCAGATGGCGTCGAAACCGGTGATCGCCTTCAGTTGCTCGGCCAGACCATCGATCATCTTCAGATAGCCGCCCACCTGATCGCGCGGCGCGAACGGATGAATCTCGGCGAACTCGGGCCAGGTGATCGGCAGCATTTCGCTCACGGCATTGAGCTTCATCGTGCAAGAGCCCAGCGAGATCATCGAGTGGTTCATTGCCAAATCGCGATTTTCCAGCCGCTTCAGGTAGCGCAGCATTTCGTGCTCGGTGTGATGGCGCTGGAACACCGGGTGCGTCAGGAAGGCGGATTCGCGCTTGAGCACCGGCGGAATGGCGTCGAGCGTGGCGGCATCCAACTGCACCAGATCGGCCACCTTGCCGGTAAAGACGCGGATCAGCGCCTGCAGATCGGCCTCGGCGGTCGCCTCGTGGAAGCTGACCCCCACCACACCCTCGCCGGCATCGCGCAGGTTGTAACCGGCGTCACAGGCGGCGCGGATCACCTCGGCGGCACGGCCGCCCAACTCGACCTGCACGGTGTCGTAGAAACGGTCGTACTTGACCTTGCCGCCGGCCTGGCGCACCGCCGCGGCGAACAGCGCAGCCAGGCGGTGGATGCGGGTGGCGATGCGGCGGAGCCCCTCGGGGCCGTGGTAAACGGCGTACATGCCGGCGATATTGGCCAGCAGCACCTGCGAAGTACAGATGTTGGAGTTGGCTTTTTCGCGGCGGATGTGCTGCTCGCGCGTCTGCAGCGCCATGCGCAGCGCGGGCTTGCCCTTGGCATCGACCGACACGCCGATGATGCGTCCCGGCGCGGCGCGCTTCATTTCGTCCTTGAAGGCGAAATAAGCGGCGTGCGGGCCGCCGAAGCCCATCGGCACACCGAAGCGTTGGGTCGATCCCAATGCGATATCGGCCCCCAGCTCGCCCGGCGACTTCATCACCACCAGCGCCATGATGTCCGCGGCGACGATGGTGACCGCGCCATGCGCGCGCGCCGCGGCAATCGGCGCCGACAGGTCGAACACGTCGCCCGCCTCGCCCGGATATTGGAACAAGGCGCCGAAATAATCGCCTTGACCGGCTTCTTCCGGGTGCCCCAGGCACAACTCGAAGCCGAAATAGGCGGCGCGCGTCTTGAGCACGTCCAGCGTCTGCGGCAGCACGCGGCGGTCGACGAAGAAGCGCGACGACGGGCTCTTCGACACCCGGCGCGCCATCGCCATGGCTTCGGCCGCGGCAGTGGCTTCGTCCAACAGAGAGGCGTTGGCCATTTCCATGCCGGTCAGGTCGGTCACCATTTGCTGGAAGTTCAGCAGCGCCTCCAGACGGCCTTGGGCGATTTCAGCCTGGTACGGGGTATAGGCGGTATACCAGCCGGGGTTTTCCAGCACATTGCGCAGAATCACCGCCGGCGTCAGCGTGGGGTGGTATCCCAGGCCGATATAAGACTGCTTGATGACATTCTGCCGCGCCAGCTGCTTGAGCGCCGCCAAGGCCTCGGCCTCGGGACGGGCGTCCGGCAACGGCAGCCGCGCCGGATAGCGAATGGCGGACGGCACGGTTTGGTCGATCAGGGCATCGAGCGAGGATGCGCCGATCGCCGCGAGCATGGCTTGGCGGTCGGCCTCGGACGGGCCGATGTGACGAGCGACGAATTCGTCGCGATTGAACAACTGAGAGAGCGTCATGATCATCAATCCGGAATTAAACAGCGGAAAAGCAAAAAAAAAGCCTCGCACCCGGGCGAGGCTTTTTCTCGATCAAGCACCGACTTCGGTCGCGTAAGCCGCGGCGTCCATCAACGCGTCGTAGTCGGCCGGGTTCGCCGGGCGGATCTTGAAGAACCAGCCCTGGCCGTACGGGTCGGTATTGGCCAATTGCGGCTCGGCTTCCAGCGTGGCGTTCACTTCGACCACCTCGCCGGCGATCGGGCTGTAGACGTCGGAAGCGGCCTTGACCGATTCCACCACGCCGGCCTGATCCTCGGCGGCGAGCTGTGCCCCGACCTGCGGCAGTTCGACGAACACGATGTCACCCAGCAGCTCCTGCGCGTGATCGGTAATCCCCACGGTCACCACGCCGTCGGCGGCGGAGAGACGCAGCCATTCGTGGCTGGCAACGTATTTCAGGTCGGACGGAATATTGCTCATTACAAACTCCCTGTGGTTCGGATGTGTTGCGAATGATCGGGTGGGCGGGGGCCGTCCCCCGCCCTGGGCTGCATTACTCGAAAACCTTCTTGCCGTTGCGCACGAACGGCAGCTTGACCACGCGCACCGGGGTCAGCGTGCCGCGCAGATCGACTTCGGCCGTCGCGCCGGTGCCGACCGGCACGCGGGCAATGGCGATCGAATGCTTGAGCGTGGGCGAAAAACTCCCGCTGGTGATCACGCCTTCGCCGACGCCCGGCACCACCACGCGCAGACCGTCGCGCAGCACGCCGCGGCCTTCCAGCACGAGGCCCACCTGCTTCATCTTCAGACCGGCGTCCTTGGCCGCTTCCAACGCCTTGCGGCCATTGAAGTCGCGCGTAGCCGGTTCCCAGGCGATGGTCCAGCCCATGCCGGCCTCCAGCGGCAGCACGGTCTCGTCCATATCGTGGCCATAGAGATTCATGCCCGCTTCCAGACGCAGCGTGTCGCGCGCGCCCAGACCGCATGGCGCCACGCCGCCGGCGACCAACGCGCGGAACAGCGCGGCGATCTCGCCGGCCGGCACCATGACTTCCAGGCCGTCTTCACCGGTATAGCCGGTGCGGGCGATGAACCACTCGCCGACAAACGCCCCTTGGAACACTTTGAGGGATTTGACGATCTCGGCCGCAGCGGGCTTGACGTCGCAGAATTTGGCAATGGCATTGGGGCCCTGGACCGCCAGCATGGCCAAGTCGTGCCGTACCTTGAGCGACACGTCGAAGCCGGCCTTCTGGCGCTCCATCCAGGCCAGGTCCTTTTCGGTGGTGCCGGCGTTGATCACCATGCGGTAGCCGTAAGCGGTCAGATAGACGATCAGGTCATCCACCACGCCGCCTTGCTCGTTGAGCATGCCGGAATACAACGCCTTGCCCTCGAAACCGAGCTTGGAGACATCGTTGGCGATCAATTTTTGCAGCCAGGTCTTGGCATCGGCGCCGGTGATATCCACCACCGTCATGTGGGACACATCGAACATACCGGCGTCCGAGCGGACGAATTCGTGCTCTTTGAGCTGCGAACCGTAATGAATGGGCATTTCCCAACCGGCGAAATCGACCATCTTGCCGTTTGCGGCCAGATGTTCTTCAAACAGGGGCGTGCGTTTCGGTGCCGTCATGGCGCATCCTCAAGTGGGTGAAATCACGAATGCAACTCACACCCCTCTGTCCTGACACCTGAGATTTTCCGGCCTCTCGGCCGTTAGCCCCTTCGGTGGATGCAGCGGCACCGCTCTCCAGAGTTTGCGAGCCTGACGGCTCTGACAATGCAGTCCTTTTGCCTGAGCGATTGCGGGTGCGCTTGCGCCTTCGGCGGCCGGCCATGCCGGCTCTCTCCTGCATGAATGGCGATTATCATGGGTGCGTAGTTAGTTGGCAAGCCACCCAAGAGGGAATATGCCAAAAGTTTTATTTAAAGCAAATACCGCCATCAGCGCGGCGGCGCCACCGACTCGCGCAACAGCATGCTGGGCGCCGGCGCCTCGCCGCTCGGCGCCATGCCAGCCAGACGCGCCAACAGGCGCTCGGCCGCCAACCGCCCCAAGGCGCGCATATGCGTATCCACCGAGGTCAACGGCGGCGTTTGGCTCGCCGAGGCGGGAATGGCGTCAAACCCCACCAACGACACATCCTCCGGCACGCGCAGGCCATGCCGGAACAGCGCCAGGCGCGCGCCGGACGCCATCTGATCGTTGGCCGCAAAGAGCGCGCTGAAGCCCACACCCTCGTCCAGCCACTGTTGCGTCGCCGCCTCGCCGTGTTGCGCCAGCCATTGGCCATGCTTGACCAGCCGCGCATCGAACCCGATGCCCGCCTCGTCCAATGCCTGCCGATAGCCGGCAAGCCGCGCCCGCGCGCTGGCGCGATCCGCCGGCCCCGCGAGATGCGCGATGCGGCGATGGCCCTGCAAGATCAAATAACGTGTGGCCAACAATGCCCCACGCCGATTATCGACATGCACGCGCCAATCGGCCGGTTTGCCGCCGCCTTCACCGATCGCCACCAGCGGCAGTTGCGCCGACCATTGCGCCAGCGTCGCCTCGGGCAGCGAGGACGACAGCACCACCAGCCCATCCACGCGTTGCGCCAGCAAGAGCTCGATGCGCTTTTGCTCCTCGGCGGCATGCCAATGACCACATACCATCAGCGGCACGTAGCCGCTCGCGCTCAATGTCTCATCGACGCCCAACAGCGCCTCGCCAAACAACGGGCTGTCCAGTACCGGCGTCAGCACGCCGACGGTCATCGACGCGCCGCGCTTGAGGCTGCGCGCCAGCGCGTTGGGCCGGTAACCGAGCACGGCAATGGCTTGCTCGATGCGCCGGCGCTTTTCGGCCGATACCACGGCCGTACCGCTCAGAAAGCGCGACACCGTGCTGGGCGACACCCCGGCATGGCGGGCCACCGCGGTCAACGTGGCGGGCGAGGAGGAAAACGTACGCGGCATGGCAAGTCCGGCGCCAAAAAAGAAGATGCCTGCATGTTAACCGATAATTCGCCATGCAAACGTTGTCATTTCAATTGACAACGTTTGCATAACGCAAAATACTACATTCATCCGTTTCAATTCCTGGAGCGACACCATGCACCATCGACAATTGGCCCCCTTCCCCGCCAACTTTCTCTGGGGCGCCGCCTCGGCCGCCTATCAGATCGAAGGCGGCTGGAACGCCGACGGCAAAGGGCCGTCGGTATGGGACACGTTCAGCAAACAACCCGGCCGTACCTATCAAGGCAGCAACGGCGACGTGGCGGTCGATCACTACCACCGTTATGAAGAAGACGTCGCGCTGATGGCGGAGATGGGCCTCAAGGCCTACCGCTTTTCCATCAGCTGGCCGCGCATCTTCCCGCAGGGGCGCGGCACGCCCAACGAGGGCGGGCTGGCATTCTACGAACGGCTGATCGACGCGCTGCTCGCCCACGGCATCGAGCCGGTGGTGACGCTGTATCACTGGGACGCGCCGCAGGCACTGATGGACGAGTACGGCGCCTGGGAGTCGCGCCGCATGGCGGACGACTTCGAGCATTACTGCCGCGCGCTGTTCACCCGCTTCGGCGCCAAGGTGCGTTACTGGGTCACCCTCAACGAACAGAACATCGACACCACCCGCAGCTTCCTCTTGGCCAAGCATCCGCCGGCGGTGCGTGATCGCAAACGCTTCTATCAGGCCAACCACCACGCCTTTCTCGCCAACGCGCGCGCCATTCGCGCTTTCCGCGAACTGGTCCCCGGCGGTCAAATCGGCCCGACTTTCTGCTACTGCCCCGCCTACGCCGCATCGAGCCGGCCGGCCGACGTGATCGCCGCCGAAAGCGCCGAGGAATTCAACAATCACTGGTGGCTCGACGTTTACGCCACCGGCCGCTATCCGGCATCGGCCTGGGCGTGGCTGGTCGAACACGGCCAGGCCCCGCATGTGGAAGACGGCGACGCCGAGCTGCTCGCCAGCGCGCGGCCGGACTTTCTCGGCATCAACTATTACTTCTCGCAAGTATTCGAGGACAACGGCCGCGACGGCGTCGGCGAAACCGACTTCAACACCAGCGGCCAAAAAGGCAGCACGCCGGTCAGCGGCGTGCAGGGGCTGTTCAAGACCACGATCAATCCGCACCTGCCGACGTCGAACTGGGACTGGGCCATCGACCCGGATGGCCTGCGCATCACCCTGCGCCGCGTCACCAGCCGCTACAGCCTACCGGTATTGATCACCGAGAACGGTCTGGGCGAATTCGATACCCTGACCGCCGAGGGCAAGGTGCACGACGGCTATCGCGTCGGCTATCTGCGCAACCACCTGATCGCCTGCCAGCAGGCGATCAGCGACGGCACCCGGCTGTTGGGCTACTGCGCCTGGTCGTTCACCGACCTGTTGAGCTGGCTCAACGGCTACCAGAAGCGCTACGGCTTCGTCTACGTCAACCGCACCGAGACCGACCCGCTCGATCTGGCGCGCATCCGCAAGGACAGTTTCTATTGGTATCGGGACGTGATCGCCGCCAACGGCCGGAATCTGGCTGAATAATCGGTAAGGACACGCCCCATTGCCAGCCGGCCCTCGCCGGCTGGCATTTTTCTCAGTTGCCGGCGCGAGTCAGTGCCGTTACCCGCTCCACCCACAATACCTCCCCCGCCCCATGCAACACGTCGTCGCGCACCATTGAGCTATACCAGGGCAGTTGGGTCCGCAACTGCGTCACATGCACCAATTGCCCGTCCAGATGCACCAGATCGTTCAGTTTCAGCCCGCGCAGCAGTTGCCCCCGCACAGCGTCATTAGCGGGAATCAAATGCAGATTGGCGGTCTGGCGAGCCAAGCTATCGGCGCTAAAGTGGCGATACTCGGGCAGCTCCCAATACATTAAGCGGTAATCCTGGCCAATCCGTATCTGCTCGCGCATCAACAAGAACGGGTCAGCCATGTCGCCCCAGCCCAAAGCCAAATCAAGCGGCGAAATATCACTCAGCTCACCATGACGATAGCGCTTCACACTCAGCACGCGGCCGCTCACCCGGAAGCGCTCCACCGGCTCAAGCCAATAGCTGCCGTGAATAAACGACATTCGGCTGCGATGCGACTGTTTGGGGCCGTCCAGCAGCATGCGGAAGGCGGCCTTATCGTCAACAGGAACCAAGGCGTAGGTCGGAAACCAAACAGCCCATACCGCCAATAAAGAGGTGCCAAATAACAAGCCAAACCGAGCACGGAATTTTAACGTTGTGAATGCAGATAAAATATTCAAAAATAACTGTCTTTTAAATAAAAAATGGCAAGCCCATAATAAAGACTTGCCATCCCGATAAAAATTCAACTGCCGATTGTCATTACGGCTGATGCGCTACCGGTGCGCTGGCGGGCCGATTTGCCACAGGACCACTGGCATGGGTACGCGGTTTCATGTTTTTGGGATTTGTCATACGATTGAAAACGAATTTCCCAAATTGTTTAGCCACCTTACCCACTCCGCCAAACCGCCCGCCAGTCACCAGCTGCACTTCATCTTCACTTAATGGCCGCATAATATTCTCCATATCACAACGATAAATATATCCCCAGAGAGGACAGACAAAAAATACATCAAGCCAGGATCAAAAAAAACTTCGCGCAGTCACAGTCTATTTACCGATAGGATATTGATCATTCTGGGTATGATATATAAATTGCGCATTATTTCCCGTGACTGCCTTGTCACGCGCTGGCGCAGTTGGCTACCGCTATGGATCGCCCCCTGCCTGCTGGTCGCCAGTCAGACGCTACCGCAGCAAAATTTACCAAAGCATGAAGTGGCGTCCCTGCTGGCCCACGATCCAGAACAAAGCGATACTCGCAGCGGGCCACTACGCTATGGCAATCGCTATCTGACCCCGCGAGCACATTTTCGCGTCGCTGCGCGAGTACTGGGCCACGAACGCTATTACCTCGACCCCGACTCTGCGATATCCCCGGTCGATCTACTACTCGGCTGGGGGCCGATGAGCAACCCGGCCTTCCTTCGCCAATATGATTTGCGCTTCGCGCAATACGATAGATTTGGTTATGTTGGCTATGGCGCACCATCGCCCCCTCCCGATCAGACGCTCAACAGTCTCACCAACGCCCATCTCATTGCCGCGACGCCTGCAGTGCGTGATTACCTCTTACGGCGCGTTAAGCCAGGCGATCTAATCTATCTCGAAGGAGAACTGGTCGATGTGCTCGCACTCGACACGGGCGATTTATGGCCAACCTCGTTGACGCGCGACGATGAAGGCGCGGGCGCGTGCGAAGTCCTGCTGGTCCGGCAAGTGGCGCACCTACGCTAAGGCAGGCATAAGAACCTGAACCCAGCCCCACTAGTAGCGCGTGCGTTCGCGTAGCAACGCACGGCGAAAGACCCTACCTTATAGCGTCAAACCCAATAAAAAACGGCCCCGAAGGGCCGTTTTCATTCCAGCAAACCGCTTAGCGGCTTAGTACCACTCGATCCCGGCCTTTTCGGTCGAGATGATGGTGCCGGCCTTGCCTTCGACGATCTGTTCGATGTCTTCCAGCGCGCCGATGACCGCGCGCTTGCCGGTCAGACGGGCGAATTCGCAGGCGGCTTCCACCTTCGGGCCCATGGAGCCGGCGGCAAAGCCCAGCTTGTCCATTTCGTCCGGGTGGGCCATCTTGATCGCCTTCGCGTCCGGGGTGCCCCAGCCGACGAACACGCTCTTGACGTCGGTGGCGATGACGAAGTAATCCGCTTCGACTTCACGCGCCAACAGCGACGAGGACAGGTCCTTGTCGATCACGGCTTCCACACCACCCAGGCGACGGCCGCTGTCATCGTACATGGTCGGGATACCGCCGCCGCCGGCGGCGATGACCACGGTGCCCTTTTCCATCATCCACTTGATCGGACGCATTTCGAAAATGCGACGCGGCTTCGGACTCGGCACCACGCGACGGTAGTATTCGCCGTCGGCCTTGACCGTCCAGCCCTTTTCCTTCGCCAGCTTCTCGGCGTCTTCCTTGGTGTAGACCGGGCCGACGAACTTGGTCGGGTTCTTGAACGCCGGGTCGTTGGCGTCCACTTCGGTTTGACACAGGATGGTGGCCAGCGGCACTTCGAACGGCAGCTCGTTGCCCAGCTCCTGCTCGATCATGTAGCCGATCATGCCTTCGGTTTGCGCACCCAGCACGTCCAGCGGATACGGGGTGACCTTCTCGTCGACGTGACGGGCGTAGGCATCGTTTTGCAGACCCAACAGGCCCACTTGCGGGCCATTGCCGTGCGCGACCACCAGCTGGTGCGTCTTGGCCACGGTGGCCAGTTGCTTAGCGGCGATCTTGACGTTGTTGCGCTGATTTTGGGCGGTCATTACTTCGCCGCGGCGTTGCAGGGCGTTGCCGCCCAGAGCGACTACTACACGCATGGTGCTTTGTCCTTAGATAAATCTGGTTCGGGAGATCAAAAGGAGGGGCCGGGCCCCTCCCTATTTCAACGCCGGCGGCTTAGTCGCCCAGCGTGGACACCAGGATGGCCTTGATGGTGTGCATGCGGTTTTCCGCTTGCTCGAACTGCAGCGCCATCGGCGACTCGAACACGTCTTCCGTCACTTCCACGCCGTCCAGACCGAAGGTGTCGAACACCCACTTGCCGA
>NZ_JAFAND010000115.1 GCF_019232825.1 Paludibacterium sp.
CGTACTTTGGCACGCAAGGACTTCAAAGAAACCCGAAGGTTACTTTCTGTCTCTTGCAGTGCAAGTGTCGGGCTCCCCCGGCACTCACACCTATCGGTTGTTCTGTTCTGTTAAAGAGCGGTGCTGCGTTGTGTTGCTGCAGCGAAGAAGGTGGACTATACGCCGAACGCTCCAGGCCGTCAACACCCAAACGCGAGACGCAACACAAGCCGACGGACGCCCCATCCCAAACAATCCATTAAATCTGTTAGTCTACTTACTTTATCTACCCAGCATTGCACGCCCCCGTCGCGGACGTCACTTCTCACCATGCTCAAATACGACATTCTGATCATCGGCAGCGGTTTGGCCGGCATGACATTGGCCCTGCATCTCGCGGAACAACACAAGGTTGCGCTCGTCACCAAGCGCGACCTGCTCGAAGGCAGCTCCAGTCACGCGCAAGGCGGCATTGCCGCCGTGCTCGACACCGAGGACTCGGTAGAGGAACACATCCGCGACACGCTGATCGCCGGCGCAGGCCTCTGCAATGCCGAAGCCACCCGCTTCATCGTCGAACACTCCGAGGAAGCCATCCGTTGGCTGATTTCGCTGGGCGTGCCGTTCACCAAGGACGAAACGCACCGCACCGGCTACCACCTCACCCGCGAGGGCGGCCACAGCCATCGCCGCATCATCCATGCCGCCGACGCCACCGGCGCGGCCGTGACCAGCACGCTAGGGCAAAAGATCAAGGCGCATCCGAACATCACCCTCCTGGAAGACCACATCGCCATCGATCTGATCACGTCGGCCAAGCTCGGCCAGGCCGGCAACCGCTGCCATGGCGCCTACGTGCTCGACAACAACGGCGACGAAGTCAAAACCGTGGCCGCCAAACACACGATTTTGGCCTGTGGCGGCGCCGGACGGGTTTATCTCTATAGCACCAATCCCTACACGGCGACCGGCGACGGCATCGCCATGGGCTGGCGCGCCGGCTGCCGGGTGGCGAACATGGAGTTCATCCAATTCCACCCGACCTGCCTCTATCACTCGCACAGCGAATCCTTCCTCATCTCCGAAGCCGTGCGTGGCGAAGGCGGCATTCTGCGCCTGCCGGATGGCACCCGCTTCATGCCCAACCACGACCCCCGCGCCGAGCTCGCGCCGCGCGACATCGTGGCGCGCGCCATCGACTTTGAAATGAAGCGTCATGGGTTGGATTGCGTCCACCTGGACATTTCCTATAAGCCGGCGGCCTTCATCAAAGAGCACTTCCCCAATATCTACAGCCATTGCCTGGAATTGGGCATCGACATCACCAAGGAACCAATCCCCGTGGTGCCGGCGGCACACTACACCTGCGGCGGGCTGGTGACCGATCTGCGCGGACGCACCGACGTGAAAGGTCTCTACGCCGTTGGCGAATCCGCCTGCACGGGATTGCACGGCGCCAACCGGCTGGCCAGCAATTCGCTGCTCGAGTGCCTGGTCATCGGCAAGGCGGCCGCGGAGGACATTCAAGCTCAAGGCAAGCTGTCGTTGCCGACGATCCCGGATTGGGACGACAGCCGCGTCACCGACGCCGACGAATCGGTGGTGATCTCGCACAACTGGGATGAGCTGCGCCGCGCCATGTGGGACTACGTCGGCATCGTCCGCACCAGCAAGCGGCTGGAGCGGGCCATGAACCGCGTTCGTTTACTTGAAGGCGAAATCGACGAGTACTACAGCAACTTCCATGTCAGCAACGACTTGATCGAGTTGCGCAACCTGGTGCAGACCGCCGAGCTGATCATTCGCTCCGCCTTGGCGCGCAAGGAAAGCCGCGGCCTGCACTTCAGCCGCGACTACCCGGAAACCCTGACCGAGGCCGCCGACACCATCCTGCAACCGGACCCTATTCGCCGTCCGGTTAATGCACAAAAAGCATAACATCAATACAAGCACGCATAACCGTTTGCATTCGGCATATGGCCCGAATGCAAACGGCCTGCCTATAATGTGCTACTCAAAAAAAATAACGACAGACTTCCGTCACATACAGGAGCGCACAGAGAAATGGATGAGCAACTGCGCCAAAGCGCACTCGATTATCACCAATACCCCAACCCAGGAAAAATTCAGGTCGCGCCGATCAAACCGCTAGCCACGCAACGCGACCTGGCCCTGGCCTATTCCCCCGGCGTCGCCGCTGCCTGCGACGCCATCGTCGAGGATCCGCTCAACGCCTATAAGTACACCGCGCGCGGCAATCTGGTGGCGGTGATCTCCAACGGTACCGCGGTACTGGGCCTCGGCAACATCGGCGCACTGGCGGGCAAGCCGGTGATGGAAGGCAAAGGGGTCCTATTCAAGAAATTCGCCGGCATCGACGTATTCGACATCGAGGTCAACGAAACCGACCCGGACAAGCTAGTCGACGTCATCGCCGCGCTGGAGCCGACCTTTGGCGGCATCAACCTGGAAGACATCAAGGCGCCCGAATGCTTCTACATCGAAAAGAAGCTGCGGGAAAAGATGAAGATCCCGGTGTTCCATGACGACCAGCACGGCACCGCCATCATCACCGCCGCCGCCGTACTCAACGGACTGCGCGTGGTCGGCAAGAACATGAAGGACGTGCGCCTGGTCACTTCCGGCGCGGGCGCGGCCGCCATCGCCTGTCTCGACTTGCTGGTGGCGCTGGGCGTACAACGCCAGAACGTGGTGGTCTGCGACTCCAAGGGCGTGATCTACCACGGCCGCGACGGCAAGATGGACGAGTCGAAGAAGCGTTACGCCATCGACGACAAGGGCCTACGCACGCTGAAAGACGCGATTGCCGGCGCAGACATCTTCCTGGGCCTATCCGGCCCCAAGCTCGTGACGCAAGACATGGTGCGCTCGATGGCGCCGTCGCCGCTGATTCTGGCGCTCGCCAACCCTGAGCCGGAAATTCTGCCGCCGCTGGCCAAGGAAGCCCGCCCGGACGCCATCATCTGCACCGGCCGCTCGGACTACCCCAACCAAGTCAACAACGTTCTGTGCTTCCCGTTCATTTTCCGCGGCGCGCTGGATGTGGGCGCCACCACCATCAATGAGGAAATGAAGCTCGCCTGCGTGCGCGCCATCGCCGACTTGGCCATGGCCGAGCAGTCCGACGTGGTGGCCTCGGCCTACGGCGATCAAGAGCTGACCTTCGGCCCGGAATACCTGATTCCCAAGCCGTTCGATCCGCGGCTGATCGTCAAGATCGCCCCCGCCGTGGCGCGCGCCGCCATGGACTCCGGCATCGCCACGCGGCCGATCGCCGACATAGAGGTCTACGTCGACAAGCTGGCGCAGTTCGTCTACAAAACCAACCTGTTCATGAAGCCGGTGTTCACCCAAGCGCGCAAGGACCGCAAGCGCGTGGTGCTATCGGAAGGCGAAGACGAGCGCGTGCTGCACGCCACGCAGGAAATCGTCGCTCAAGGGCTGGCCAAGCCGATCCTGATCGGCCGCCGCAGCGTGGTGGAAAAACGCATCGAGAAGCTAGGACTGAAGCTCACCATCGGTGAAGACTTCGAGTTGTGTGACAACGAATGCGACCCGCGCTTCAACGACTACTGGAAAGAGTATTACCAGTTGATGCAGCGACGCGGCATTTCGCAGGAGCAGGCGCGCCGGCGCATGATCGGCCAGACCACGCTGATCGGCGCGATGATGGTGCGTCGCGGCGACGCCGACGCGCTGATCTGCGGCACCTTCGGCGCCTACCGGCATCACTTCGAAATCATCGAGGACGTGCTGGGCTACAACAACCCGCAAAAGCTCGCCTGCGCGATGAACGCGCTGATGCTGCCCAACGGCAACATCTTCATCGCCGACACCTACGTCAACCCGGACCCCGATGCGGAGCAACTGGCCGGCATCACCGAGATGGCGGTCCAGTCGATGAAGCGCTTCGGTATCGCGCCCAAGGTGGCGCTGCTGTCCAACTCCAGCTTCGGCACGGTGCGCTGCCCGTCGGCGCAGAAGATGCGCGACGCGCTGGCGTTGATCCAGGCGCACCTTCCCAGTTTGGAAATCGACGGCGAAATGCAGGGCGACGCGGCCTTGGTGGAAAGCATCCGTCAACAGGCGATGCCGGAGAACAGCCTGAAGGGCTCGGCCAACCTGCTCGTGATGCCGAACATCGAATCGGCCAACATCTCTTACAACCTGCTGCGCGTCTCGGCCTCCGATGGCGTGACCATCGGCCCGATCCTGATGGGCATCGCCAAGCCGGTGCACATCCTGACGCCGATCTCGTCGACCCGTCGCATCATCAACATGGTGGCCCTGGCCTGCGTCGACGCGCAAGCCGCCGGCTAGATGTGACAAGGGAGTAGGGAGTCGGGAGTGGGGAGTTGAAACCCCACCCCATCGATTCCCTACTCCCTACTCCCTACTCCCCACTCGCTCCGCGCCGGAAAGCCTCAAGCGCCGCCGGGAAACAAGCCAGCGTGCGTTCCAACACACCCTGCACTTGCGAGATCGCCATGCCGTAGTTGGTCATCGGCACGTTTTGGCGCTCGGCCAGATACTGGCGGTGCAACACCATTTTGCGCGTCACCATGCAGCCGCCACATTGCACCACCAGCGAATACGGAGACAGGTCAGACGGAAAATCCTTGCCCGCCACCACGTCCGTGTGCAGATCGCCACCCGCGAACTGGCGCAGCCAACGCGGAATCTTTACCCGGCCGATATCGTCGGCCAGCGAGTGATGCGAGCACGACTCGGTGATCAATACCCGGTCGCCGGCTTGCAAGGCGTTGATCGCCCCGGCGCCGTGCGCCAGGCGGATCATGTCGCCCTTGAAGCGGGACATCAAAATCGAGAACGTGGTCAGCGGAATCTCCGGCGGCGTATCGGCAGAGGCCTTCAGCACCACCTGCGAGTCGCACACCACGATGCGCGGGCGAACGGTCATCTTCGCCAGCGTATCGGCCAGCTCGCGCTCCTTGACCACCACGCAGCTGGCGTCGCTGTCGAGCACGTCGCGGATCGTTTGCACCTGCGGCAGGATCAGCCGCCCCTTGGGCGCGCCCAGATCGATCGGCACCACCAGCACCACGGTGTCGCCCGGCGACAACATGTCGCCGATCAGGCGCGGTTCGTCGATCGGGTTTTCCGGCGCCAGATGGAACAGCGCTTCCTTGATTTGATCCATCGCCTGGGCCGCGGTGGCGCTGGCCTGCACATACATGATGCGATCGCGGTCGAGGTCGGCCAGACACTCGGCCGGCGGCACGCCCAGGTCGCACTTGTTGAACACCACCAAAAACGGCGTCTTGCGCTCGGTCAACAAGGCCATCACATCGCGTTCGAAATCGGTCAGCCCCTCCGGGGTCGCGACGACGATGCCCAGGTCGACCCGGTCGAGCACCTGCAGAGAGCGCTGCTTGCGCATTTCGCCGACTTCGCCCACGTCATCCAACCCGGCGGTGTCGACGAAGACGATCGGCCCCAGCGGCGCCATCTCCAGCGTCTTTTCCACCGGGTCGGTGGTGGTGCCGGCCAGATCGGACACGATCGATACCGACTGACCGACCAGCGCGTTCATCAGCGAGGACTTGCCGACATTGCGCCGGCCGAACAAGCCGATGTGCAACCGAAGTCCCTTGGGTGTGTCTTGCATGCTCTCACTCCTCAATGCGGGTCGCGCGGCTTGCCGCGAAACCCCAGCGCGGTCATGGCGGCCGGCGACAACGCCTGCGCCAAGGCCTCGTCCGACAACAATTGCCGCTCGCGCACCACGTCGGCGATCGACCGCCCCTCCGCCTGCGCTTGCTTGGCCACCGCCGCCGCGACGTCGTACCCCACGAGCGGCACCAGCGCCGTCACCGTCGACAGCGAGGTCTCGACGTGGGTCCGGCAGACGTCTTCGTTGACTTGAATGCCCTCGACGCAACGCTCGCGGAACATGCGGTTGGCCCGAATCAGCAGCGTCAGCGAGCCCAGCAGCGCGTGCGCCACCAGCGGCAGGAAGGCGTTGAGCTCCAACTGTCCCGACTGCGCCGCCAGGGTAATGGCGGCGTCGTTGGCGATCACCTGCATCGCCGCCTGCGCCGCCGCCTCGCAGATCACCGGATTGACCTTGCCCGGCATGATGCTGGAGCCCACTTGCACCGCCGGCAGCGACAGCTCGCTCAAGCCCGCGCGCGGGCCGGACGACAACAGCCGCAGATCGGCCGAAATCTTCAGCAGATTGACCGCGTGCGCTTTGAGAATGCCGGACACCTCGACGAACACGTCGGCGTTTTGCGTCGCGTCCACCAGATTCTCGGCGCGCGCAAGCCCAAGTCCGGTTTCCTCGCGCAAGCGCTCGGTCACGGCGAAGATGTACTCGCGCGGCGCGGTCATGCCGGTGCCGATGGCGGTGCCGCCCAGGTTGACGACCCGAAGCCGCTCTTCGCACTTCGACACCCGCCAGCGGTCACGCGACAACGCCTCGGCCCAGGCCGAGAAAGCGGCCGCCATGCTCATCGGGCAGGCGTCCTGCATCTCGGTGCGGCCGATCTTCACCACGTGGGCGAACTCGCCTTCCTTGCGCTGAAACGCCATCTGCAGCTCGGAGATGTCAATGTGCAGCCGGCGCAACAAGCCGATGGCCGCCACCTTGAGCGCGGTCGGGTAAGTGTCGTTGGTCGATTGATGCAGATTGACGTGGTCGATCGGGTGCACGCGCCGGTACTCGCCGCGCCGGCCGCCCAGAAGTTCCTCGGCGCGGTTGGCCAACACCTCGTTGACGTTCATGTTGAGCGAGGTGCCGGCACCGCCTTGCAAGGCATCGACCACGATGGCATCGCGCCACTGGCCGTCGGCCAACTCGCGCGCTGCGCGCGTCACCGCGTCGGCCACATCGGGCGCGAGGTAGCCCAACTCGGCGTTGGTGCGCGCGCAAGCCACCTTGACCTGGGCAAACGCGGCCACCAATTCCGCCGCCGCCCCCTGTCCGGAGAGCAGAAAGTTGTCGCGCGCCCGTGCGCTATGGGCACCGTAGAGCGCGTCTGCCGGCAGCTCGACCTGCCCCAGCGAATCGCTTTCCCACCGCGTCGCCATGGCCGTCTCTCAGCAATAAATGTCGCGACGGCCGTTGCGGATCATGTTCAGCATCTTCTCGGCGTTGCGGCGGGTTTTGTCATCCATCTTGTCCAGCGACTGCAGGATGGCGGTTTCGCCCGCGGCCTGCGTCTCCGGCTCGGCGTAGTCGCACAGGTACTCCTGCAACGTGGTGACCGCGTTCGGGTCGCACTTGCGCTTGATGAGCCCAGGCTTAGCCAGGTCCATGAAGTCCTTGCCGGTACGGCCCATGCGGTAGCAAGCGGTGCAGAACGACGGGATGAAGCCGGTCGAGGCCAGCTCGCGCACCACTTCCTCCAGCGTGCGGTGGTCGCCCAGTTGGAACTGCTCGGTCGAGTTGGCGTCGGCGACGTAGCCGCCGGGGTTGGTGCGGCTGCCGGCGGAGATTTGCGAAATACCCAGCGCGATCGCTTCGCGGCGCATCTCGGCCGATTCGCGCGTCGACAGGATCAGGCCGGTATACGGCACGGCCAGGCGCAGAATGGCGATCAGCTTCTTGAAGTCATCGTCCGTCACCGCATAAGGCGGCGCGTCTGAGAATTCAGAGCCTTCGGCCGGCTCGATACGCGGCACGCTGATGGTGTGCGCGCCGACGCCGAAGCGCTCTTCCAGATGGGCAATGTGCTGCATCACGCTCATCAGCTCGAAACGCCAATCGTATAGACCGAACAAGGCGCCGAGGCCGACGTCGTCGATGCCCGCCTGCATGGCGCGGTCCATGGCGCTCGCGCGCCAGTCGAAGTCGGCCTTCTTGCCGCGCAGATGCACTTCGGCATACGTCGGCCGGTGGTAGGTTTCCTGGAACAGCTGATAGGTGCCGATTTCCCGCGCCTTGAGCGCCTTGAACTCATCGATGGAGAGCGGCGCCACGTTGACGTTCAGGCGGCGGATGTTGCCGTTGACGTGCTCGACCGAATACACCGCGTCGATGGCGTCAAGCACGTAGTTGAAGCCGCCGTTGGCGGCGGAATAACCTTCGCCCGCGACCAGCAGCACACGCTTCTGGCCTTGGTCGATCAAGCACAGGGCTTCTTGCTTGATTTCTTCCATGTTCAGCGCGTGACGCTGAATCGACTTATTCGAGGCGCGGAAGGCGCAGTAGCTGCATTCGTTGCCGCACACGTTGGAAATGTACAGCGGCGCGAACAGTACCATGCGCTTGCCGTAGATTTCTTCCTTGACGTAACGTGCGGTGGCGAACAACTCGTCGCGCAGTTCGTCGCTGTCGATGCTGGCGAGCGTCGCCACATCGTCGAAATTCAATCCCTGCAACTCGCGCGCCTTGGCGAGCACTTCGCGCACGCGCGCGGGTTCGCGGTTGGGGTTCTTCAGGGCGTTCTCGACCACTTCCGGGTCAAGCCAGGTCGCCTGCGTATCGTGAATATGCGTCATGATGTTTTACTCCAATGTGATGATCTTTTACCGCGTCCCCAATCGGATCCTTATCGCCCCGCCACCTTCGGCGGCGGGGCGGACCTCTCATTACTTCGCCACGCGCTTAGGCGTCCACCTCGCGCGGATTGGCGTGGTAATGCGTGTGCAACAACTCGTGCGCCTCATGCGACAGCGGCTCGCCCAGGAACTCCTGGTACAGCTTCTGCACTTGCTGGTTGTTGTGCGACTGGCGCGCGCCGGTTTGGCGGTCGATGGCATACAACCCCTTGCGCCGCGACTCGGCATGCTTCAAATAGCCCTTCTTGCTGCGAAGATGGCCGCCACCGTCGATACAGCCGCCCGGGCACGCCATGACTTCGATGAAGTCGTACTTCGCCGTGCCGTCGAGCACCGCTTGCGCCATCTGCGCCGCGCCCTTGAGCCCGTGCACCATCGCCACCTTCAGCGTGCCGACTTGGCCGCCGACCTCGATGGTCGCTTCGCGCACGCGGTCGAAGCCGCGCACCTCGTGCACCTCGATGCCGTCCAGCTCCTTGCCGTTGGCGACGTAGTACAACGTGCGGATGGCCGCTTCCATCACCCCGCCGGTGGTGCCGAAAATCACGCCGGCGCCGGTGTATTCGCTCATCAGCGGATCGTCGAACGCCGACGGTTCCAGGTCGGCCAGGCTGATGCCCTCGCGACGCAGCAGGCGGGCGAACTCGCGGATCGTCAGCACCACGTCGACGTCCGGCACGCCTTCCTTGGCAAGCTCAGGCCGCGCGGCCTCTTCCTTCTTGGCGGTACACGGCATGATCGACACCACGCGGATGTGCTGAGGATCGATATCCATCTTCTGCGGCAGATAGGTCTTGGCCAGCGAGCCCAGGCACTGCTGCGGCGAACGGGTCGACGACACCATCGGCAGAATACCGGGGAAGTGCTTCTCGGCAAAATCCACCCAGCCCGGACAGCAGGAGGTGAACGTGGTGCCTTCCTTCTGCAGCACGCGATTGAGCACCTCGTTGCCCTCTTCCATGATCACCAGGTCGGCGGCGAAGTTGGTGTCGAGAATCACGTCGGCGCCGATGGCGCGCAATGCCGCCACCACCTTGCCTTCGACGTTGGTGCCGGCCGGCAGGCCGAACTCTTGGCCGAAGCCGACGCGGATCGCCGGGGCGATCTGGAACACCGTGACGATACCCGGATCGGTCAGGTAATTCATCACCGTTTGCGTCTGGTCGTTTTCCGACAGCGCGCCGGTCGGGCACACCATCACGCATTGACCGCAGGAAACGCAGTCGGATTGACGGCGATCGTCGCCGCCGTTGAGCACGATGGCGGTATCGGCGCCGCGGCCCACCAGGCTCAGCGCGTCCACGCCCTGGATGTCGCGGCACATCGCCACGCAGCGCATGCAGCGGATGCAGCGGCTCGCGTCGAAACGGATCGCCTGGTCAGTGCCTTCGCACACCTTGATCTCGCCCGGCTTGGCCAGCGTGCAGGTCGATTGGCGCACGCCAACCGTCTCGGCCACGTCCAGCAGCTCGCAGTCGCCATGGCGCGAGCAGGCGGCACAATCTTGATTGTGCTCGGCCATGATCAGTTCCATCTGCACGCGGCGCATATCCTGCACCGCCTGAGTGCGGGTCAGCACCTGCACGCCGTCTTGCATCGGCGTGTCGCACGCGGTGACGAACTCGGACGCCGCTGCGCCCTCGCGCTTCACTTCCACCAGACAAATACGGCACGTGCCGGGCGCATGGCCCTGGTCGTGCAATTCGCACAGCGTCGGGATGAACACGCCATTCTTGCGCGCCACCTGCAGAATCGACTCCTGCGCTTCGAACGAACATTCCTTGTTATTGATCAGTGCTTTCATGACGTACGCAACCTCAAGCGAATTCGACGGCGCGGGCGGTATCGGCCAGCGGGTTCTCGGTAACCACCAGATAGTGGCGGTAGCAGCGCAGGCAGCGCTCCGACTCCAGATAGGCATCGCGCTGCGTCAGCGCGAACTCCACCTCGGTGAAGTTGCCGACGCGGCTTTCGACGTCCTGCTCCGGCACCGGCTGCCGATCCTTCAACATCACCTCGTGCTTCAGGCATTCGTTCTTGAGGAGCTTGTTGTCGGCAATCAGTTGCTGCATGCGCTGCTCCGGCAGTACCACCGGCGTTTCGCCCTGCAGGTATTGCACGATGCTGAGCGCCGCGCGCTCGCCGTGCGCCATCGCTTGAATCAGCGTCTGCGGGCCGAGCACGCAATCGCCGCCGGCGAACACGCCCGGACGCGACGTCGCCATCGTGTCCTTGTCGGCCACCACGCAGCCCCAGCGGTCGGTTTCGATGCCATCCGTCTCGCCCAGCGTCGCACGATCCACTTGCTGGCCGATGGCGGCGATAACCACGTCGCAGTTCAGCCGATGCTCGGAACCTTCCACCGCTTCAACGCTACGGCGGCCGCGGGCGTCCATTTCGGTCTGACGCATGTCGACCACTTCCACGCCCACCACCTTGCCGTTATCCGAAATCAGCCGCGACGGGTTGGTCAGACAATGGAACACCACGCCTTCCTTCTCGGACGCCTCGATTTCCTCGTGATCGGCCGGCATGTCGGCCACGGTGCGACGGTACACCAGATGCACCTTCTTCGCGCCCAGACGCAGCGCCGAGCGCACGCAGTCCATGGCCACGTTGCCGCCGCCGACCACCACCACTTCGCCCTTCACTTCGAACGGTACGCCATCCTCGACGCGGTCGTGCACCGCCTTGAGGAAGTCGATGCCGGAGAAATAGCCCTTCAGCGTCGGGTCTTCGTCCTGCACGCCCAGCAGCGTGCCGCGGCTCGCGCCATAACCCAGGAACACACTGTCGTAGCCTTGGGCGAACAGATCATTGATCGCAAAATCCTCGCCCAGCTTCTTGCCGTACACCATCTTGCCGCCCAGGCTGACGATGGCGCCCTCGGTTTCGGCCTTGAGCACGTCCTTGGGCAGGCGATAGCTGGGGATGCCCACCGAGGCCATGCCGCCGGCCTTGTGCTGCATGTCGAGCACGTCGACGTCCACGCCGCGCTTGAGCAATTGGTAAGCACAGGTCACGCCGGCCGGGCCGGCGCCGACCACCGCCACCTTCTTCTTGGTCGACAGCACCGGCTTGACGCTGGCCGGGTCGAAGAAGTCCTTGCCGGAGGCATGGGCCTTATCCGAGGCGAAGCGCTTGAGCATCTTGATCGCCAGCGCGCCCTCCGCATCCTGACGGCGGCAGGCCGACTCGCAGAAACGCACGCACACGCGGCCACAGGAAGCGGCCATCGGGTACTTCTCAAGAATCACATCCATCGCCTGGGTGTTGCGGCCGGCGCGGATGGCATCGATGTAGCGCGGCACGTCGAGCCGCGACGGACAGGCTTCGATGCAGGGCGCCGTGGTGTAGATCACACCGTTTTGCTCGCCCACCGGAGCCTTGACGTCGAAGGCGCTGGGGAAATGCGTCAGCGCGTCCAACAGCGCGCGGCCGGACGATTGGCCGAGGCCGCACAGCGACGTCGTCGCCAACAGGTGCGCCAGCATGCGCAGGCTGTGCAAACCGCCCGACGGCGTCTCGCCGCGGCGAAGCCCGTCGAGTTGATCACGCAGCTCCACCGTGCCCACACGGCACGGCGTGCATTTGCCGCAGGATTCTTCCGCGGCGCGCGCCAGATACTGCCAGAAGGCGCCCGCCAGGTTGGCATTCTCGTCGAATACCATGAACCCGCGGTCGGCGACGAAGACCTTGACCGGATTTTCGGGCGCGAACGCCTCCAAGCCGGTCAAGCCGGGGATGGCCGCGTCATCGGCGGCGGATTGTTTTCGCAGGTCATAGACCTTGCCATCCCAAACCCCATACACCAAAGTTTTCAATTTTTCCTCCAAACCTAGATTGCTGTGCCCGGCAAGCCGGGGCGATTTTCTAATGACCTAATTCTTGTTTCAGCCGCATCAGTCCTGTTTCAGATGCAGCTGGATAATCTTGTCGGCGCGCACGTTCGGCAGGCGCGGCACGGCCGGCGCCTGCGGCAGCTCGACCGGTAAATCGTTGCGGCGGGCAAAGTGCGCCGAATCGCCCCAACTGTGGTAACGGATGAAACGGCCCACCGAGGCGATGCGGCCTTCAAGGCAGGTGGCGCACTGGCCGGCGCTGTCCTCCAGGCAGGGCTTGCCGTCGTAGAGCGTGTATTGCTTGCGCACCGACAGCGGCGTCACCTGCGGCATGATCACGTTGGCGCCGAAGCGCAGGCCGCGCTCGCGGCCGACGGGATCGAGCGCTTGCAGCGCGGTGGTGGCGGCGATATTGACGTCGCCGAGCGACAGCCGCGCGAGCCCAATCATCTTGAAGGCCAGGTCCATGCGCGTTTCGACCGGCGCCACCGGCCAATCGGCCGGCATCGCTGCGGCGGCGTGCGGGATATACGGCCCCATGCCGATCATGTCGATATCGAGCGTGCGGAACAGCATCAGGTCGTCGGCCAACTGTTCCAAGGTTTGCCCCGGAATGCCGATCATCACGCCGGTGCCGACTTGGAAACCGACCTCGCGCAGTGTTTTCAGGCACTGCAGACGGGTTTCGAATCGCTGACGCGCCGGGTGGATCAAGGCGAAGAGTTCGGGGGACGAGGTTTCGAGACGCAACAGATAGCGATGCGCGCCGGCATCGAACAGACGCTGATAGTCTTCACGCGATTGTTCGCCGACGCACAGGGTGATGCCGACGCCGTCAGGCTGGCGTTCGGAGCGCGTGGCTTCCTTGATGGCGCGCACGTTGTCCACCAGCCGGCCGATGAAGCGCGCGTCGCGGCGCTCGCCCGACTGCAGCACCACCGAGCCGTAGCCCATCTCGGCACACCAGCGGGCCGAGGCGACGATTTCGTCGTCGGTCAGCGTGTAACGCTCGACCTTGCGGTTATGCATGCGAATGCCGCAATACAGACAGTCGCTGATGCAGACATTGGAGAACTCGATCAGGCCGCGCAGGCTCACGCCGGCGCCCACGCGCGCAAGCAGCGTGGCTTCGGCCGCGGCGCGCAGCGTTTCGATCGCATCGGCGTCTTGCGTGCCCAGCACGCGCACCAGATCCTCGCGGCGCCATTCGCCTGCCGCCACCATGCGTTCGATATCCGCCTTGCTTGCCGTCACCTTGACCACCCTTCCCTGCCTCGATGGAGGATGCCGCGCCGCGAGGCCGGACGTGGCATGTTCGCTTTCGCGCCTCTGGCGCGCAAATGACTTCCTGAACGGTAACGAGCCCGACAAGACCCGGTTTCAGACGTGATACCCGAGAAACCGCCAGAGCGCCGCGGGGAGCAGCGATGAACAGACAAAGGGCGAGACACGCAGAAAAAGCCGCCAGCGTGGCCTGGCAGGTTCGAAATCGAACATTAACGAACAGCCGGCCAAATTTCGACTTCATTATCGAACAGCAATACAGCCAACTCTTTGATCCTGATCATGCCTTGTATGCCATTTTCAACCCACTGATTCCACAAGTTGCTGCGCCGCGGCAAAGCCCGCCCCGCCACTGCAATTAGCACATGAATCCATGCGCACAATGCATCAGCTGGCGCAACGATTTGGAGTAGCCTATCGCCATCGAAATTACGTCATCCACCAGCGTCTTTTAGTTAATTGGCATACACAGGACTATTGGACCGCCGGACAGACCGATCATGAACGAGCTGCAACGCGCCGCCCGCCAACGCGACGGCAAGTACCGCCAGGCCATCGAGCCCAACCGCCGCGCGCCTTGGCAAACGCTGGCGCTGCTGGACGCCGACATCCCCCCGATTTTGCTGTTCGCCGTGCCGGCGATCAAAAAGGCGAGCGCCGCCAACTGGCACGACGACAAGAACGCTTTCGTACCATCCATCCCCATTCACATTTAACCGGAGACAACAATGGGTTCGAAATTTCCCCCAGTGGACTTGCCCGTCGACGCTCAAGTCAAAACGCGCTTGACCGAGCAGGATATCCTGGCCGATCCGCTCTTGAATAAAGGCACCGCCTTTACCGAACAAGAACGCGACGAACTCGGCCTGCACGGTCTGTTGCCGCCGAACGTCATGACGCTGGAAGAACAAGTGGCCCGCCGCATGGAAGCCCTGCGCGCGCTACCAACCGACTTCGACCGCTACGTCATGCTGCGCGAGCTGCAAGACAGCAACGAAACGCTGTACTACGCGGTGATCACCCAGCACATCGAAGAGATGCTGCCGGTGATCTACACCCCGACCGTCGGCGCCGGCTGCCAACGCTTCAGCCACATCTACCGCAAGCCGCGCGGCCTGTTCCTGAGCTACCCGCACAAGGGCCTGATCCGCAAGATCCTGGCCAACTCGCGCTTCGACAACATTGAAGCTATCGTCGTCACCGACGGCGAGCGCATCCTTGGCCTGGGCGACCAAGGCGCGGGCGGCATGGGCATTCCCATCGGCAAGATGGCGCTCTACACCGCTTGCGGCGGCCTGCACCCGGCCACCACGCTGCCGATCACCTTGGATGTCGGCACCGACAACCAGGAACTGCTGGCCGACCCGCTGTATATCGGCTGGCGCCA
This sequence comes from Paludibacterium sp., assembly GCF_019232825.1. Lineage (GTDB taxonomy): Bacteria > Pseudomonadota > Gammaproteobacteria > Burkholderiales > Chromobacteriaceae > Paludibacterium. Next base: position 15,040 of record NZ_JAFAND010000115.1, read on the forward strand.
TGCCCGCGTCCGCGGCGCCGAATACGATGAGTTCATCGACGAATTCGTTGAGGCGGTGAAGGAGCGTTGGCCGCACGTGCTCCTGCAGTGGGAAGACTTCGCCAAGAACAACGCCAGCCGTCTGCTGGAGAAATACCGCGACGACCTATGCACGTTCAACGACGACGTGCAAGGCACCGCCGCCGTCGCCAGCGGCACGCTACTCGCCGCCATCAACGTGACCGGCGTGCCGGTGACCGAACAGCGCGTGGTAATCCTGGGCGGCGGCTCGGCCGGTTGCGGCATCGCCTCGCTGATCCAGAACATCATGGTCGAAGCCGGCCTGAGCGCTGAAGAGGCTGCCAGCCGCTTCTACGTGGTCGGCCGCGCCGGCCTGATGGTCGAAGGCAAGACCGATCTGGCCAAGCTGGAACCGTTCCAACGCCGCTACGTGCAAAAAGCCGCTGCGACCGAGGGCTGGGTCAAGGAAAACGACCAGCCGTCGATGATGGACGTGATCAAGAACGTCAAGCCGACCGTGCTGATCGGCGTGTCCGGCCAAGCCGGCTCGTTCACCGAAGCCATGGTGCGCGAAATGGCCAAGCATGTGACCCGCCCGGTGATCTTCCCGCTGTCGAACCCGACCGCCAACAGCGAAGCCCAGCCGGCCGACCTGATGGCCTGGACCGAAGGCCGCGTCATCATCGGCACCGGCAGCCCGTTCCCGCCGATCGAGCGCAATGGCCGCCAGTTCAAGGTCGACCAGACCAACAACTCCTACATCTTCCCGGGTGTGGGCGTGGCCGCGCTGGCGCTGAAGATTCCGCGCATCACCGACCGTCTGTTCATGGCCGCCGCCAAGTCGCTGGCCGAGCTGTCGCCGGCACGCGCCGACGCGGAAGCCAACTTGCTGCCGCCGGTATGCAAGCTGCGCGACGTGGCGCGCGCGGTCGCCATCGGCGTGGGCAAGCAAGCGATCGCCGACGGCCAGATCGCCGCGATCTCGGATGCCGAAATGGCCGCCAAGATCGACGTCAAGATGTGGGAGCCGGTTTACCCGCACGTCTTCCTGGCGAAGTAATCCGGCCGGAAAATGGACAAAACCCCGTCAAGCGCATGCTTGACGGGGTTTTTTAATGACCTTCGATCACACCGCCTGCGGCAACGGCCGGCGCTGCTGGCCGACCAGATAATACAGCCACGCCGGCACCAGCCACCCCACCAGCCACGAGATATCCGCCCCGCCCAAGCGCGCCACCATCGGCCCGCTATAGAACGCGCTGTCGATGAACGGCAGTTGCACCGCAATACCGATCAAATAGACGGCCAGCCCGGTCCAGGCGATGCCGGCGTAGCGCCCACGCGTGTCGCCCAGGGCGTCGACATCCACCCGCCCGCCGGAGAGCAAATAGAAATCGACCAGATTGATGGCGCTCCACGGCGTGAAGAACGCCAGCAAGAACAACAAAAAATGCTTGAAGAGCGGCAAGAAGCTATGTTGCGCAGACAGTGCGATCGACACCGAAATCAGCACCATCGCCAGGATGGTCAGCCAGCGGCGTAGCGGCGCAATGGCGCGTTGACCGCCGAAAGCGCTGGTAATGGTGCTAAAACACATGAAGCTGCCATAGGCGTTCAGGGTGGAAATGGTCACCTTGCCGAAGGCCACGCAGAAAAACAGCATCGCGGCGATGGTGCCGGTCGCCCCCAAACCGACGAAGTAAGCCACCTCGTGGCCACGGAAAGCCGCACCGCCGATCGCCGCCACCAACACCCCCAGCGACATGGCGATCTGCGAGCCGATCACGGAGCCCAGGCCAATGGCAAAACCCGTTCGCCACGGAGAGGTGTTCGACGGCAGATAGCGCGAATAGTCGGACACGTAGGGCGTGAAGGCAATCTGCCATGAAGCCGACAGCGACACCGCCGTCAAAAAGGCCGAGGCGTCGAAATGCGTGTGGGTCGCGACCAGCGTCGCCAGATCCACCCCCTGCAACAAGCGCACGAACAAGTAAAGGAATGCCAACACTCCCAAGATGCTGGCAACGCGGCCGAGCCGATGGATCGCTTGGTAACCCAGCGTCGCCGCCACCATGACCACCACGGCGAAGATCAGGATGCCGGTCTGATCGCTGGCGTGCAGCAGTTGGCCCAGCGCCTGGCCGGACAGGATCATGCCCGTGGCGTTAAACCCCAAATACATGACGCAGGCCAGCGCCAGCGGCAAGACCGCGCCGGCCAGACCGAACTGTACCCGGCTGCCGATCATCTGCGGCAAACCGAGACGCGGCCCCTGGGCGCCATGCAGCGCCATTACCGCGCCGCCGACGAGCTGGCCGATCAGCAGGCCGATGATCGACCAGAAAACATCGCCGCCCAGGACCACGGCCAAGGCGCCGGTAATCACCGCGGTGATTTGCAGATTGGCGGCCAGCCACAGCGTGAACTGGCTGAACACCTTGCCATGGCGCTCGGCCTCGGGGATGAAATCGATGGACCGGCGCTCGATCAACGTCGAACCGGCCGTTTTGGCTGCTTGTTGCATAAGATGGTCTCTCCTTTGTCGTTTGGTGCCGCCCTGGCGCAAGCCCTCCGTCTGACGCGGAATGAAGGCGACAAACATAGTTGTATATACAAATCAGTAAAATGACAAGTGGGTCGTAGTTTTTTGCCGTGAGATGACCGAGAAAGACAGCGATGAACCCGATCCGCCAAGCTAAAATTAGTCATACAGCATAAAAGCACATGAAGGAGTATTTGCTCATGACATCCCTCGTTGGAAAGACCGCGCTCGTGACCGGCTCCACCAGCGGCATCGGCCTTGGCATCGCCTGCGCGCTGGCGGAGGCCGGCGCCAATATCGTGCTCAACGGCTTCGGCCCCGAGCAGGAGGCGCACGACAAGATCGCCGAGCGTGGCGCGCAAGTGCGCTACCACGGCGCCGACCTGCGCCACCCGGGCGAAATCGCCGCGCTGATGGCCTATACCGCGCAGCAGTTCGGCGGGGTGGACATCCTGATCAACAACGCCGGCATCCAGCACGTCGCGCCGGTGGAGACGTTCGACCCCGGTAAATGGGATGACATCCTGGCGCTCAATCTATCCGCCGCCTTCCACACCATCCGGCTGGCCGTGCCGGCGATGCGCGAGCGCGGCTGGGGGCGGATCGTCAACATCGCCTCGGTGCACGGCCTGGTGGCCTCGGTCAACAAGACCGCCTACGTGGCGGCCAAACACGGATTGATCGGCCTCACCAAAAGCGTGGCGCTGGAACTGGCGCAAACCAACATCACCTGCAATGCCATCTGCCCGGGTTGGGTGCTCACGCCGCTGGTGGCCAAGCAGATTGCCGATCGTGCCGCCGCGCAAGGCATCAGCCAGGAGCAGGCGCAGACGCAGTTGCTACAGGAAAAGCAGCCGTCGCAGCGCTTCGTCACCCCGGCGCAACTGGGCGAACTGGCCCTGTTTCTCACCGGCGAGGCGGCGGCCGAAGTGCGCGGCGCGGCTTGGAATATGGATGGCGGCTGGGTTGCCCAATAATCCCGCGGCAACCGCCGCCAAGGTGGAGCGCGCGTTCGCCGGCATGGCTAGCGCAAGGCCCGCCAGATGGGGAACCAACCCGCACGTTGCCGGGCAAAGTAATTCGCTTATGGAAATACAAGAAGGTTGCCCAAACGACCACTAGGAGACAGGCCATGAGCCGGATGCATAATCCGCCACATCCAGGAGAGACCCTCCGTGAGGATGTGCTGCCCGCGTTGGGCCTCTCCGTCACGGAGGCCGCGCGGCAATTGGGGGTCACCCGCCCCACTTTATCCCGGGTATTGAATGGCCATGTGGCGATCTCGCCTGAAATGGCGCTTCGGATTGAGGCCTGGCTCGGTGTAGAACACGGTGGTCGTGCCGATCTGTGGCTGGCGGGGCAAGCCGCTTATGACTTGTGGAAAGCCCGCCAGAAAGGGGATCTCCATGTTTCACCGGCCCATGTCGCGGCTTGACGGCATCAAGACATCGCTTGCTGCAAAATTCGGTAGATGACGCTAGCAGGCGCGCCATCGGGGTCTGCCACCACCTCGACTTCCTGCATGCCGATTTTTTCGAAGACGTGTCTTGAAGCCAAATGATTTTCCCTAACAGAACCCCAGACCTCCGGAAGGTTTAGCGTACTGAAGGCCGTCAGCAAAGAGAACATAGCCAGCTCGGTAGCCAGTCCCTTCCCCCATGCTTCCGTCGCAAATCGAAAACCGAGGTTAGGTTTCTCCTCGTCACCAAACTGCCCGTTGGCAACACCACCAAATCCGATAACACGCGCTGGATCCGATTTCAAATAGATTACCCACTGTCCATAGCCATCATGCTCCCATTGGGCGATCCATCGCGCCAACTTCCGCTCAGCCACAGCCATGTTCTTGTAGGGACCCGCCGGATTGAATCGATTCGTCAGCGGGTCGCCAAATATCCTGAACAGGTCCGCCGCATCGCACATTGTTGGAGGACGAAAAATCATCCGCGCAGATTCCAGATGCTGGCCAATATGCAATATCTCAACTCCTTATGCTATTGAGAGTCAAAGTGTCGCGTCACCCACGCCTCGCACACCGCCCATAATTGCGGCGCCCCGCGCTGAATCACGGGGCCATAGCGGGCTAGCACCTGTTACAACGAAACGCCGCTTTCCGTCCAGGTGCCGCCGCCGGTGAAGACATTGATAAGCAGAGGCTGAAAACGATCGAGCGCCTTGGCAAACTTTGCATCCTCCGTCTCGGCGCGCTCAAATTCCTGCCACAAGGCCAACAGATCTTCGCTCTGCGGCGACGGCAATAAGCAGAACAATCGCGCCGCTGCGCGCGCCTCCTGCTCCGCCTGCCACTCGCTGGAAAACCCGCCGAGTATCGGACAATCGCCAACGTCCACCTCGACGATGTCATGCAGCAACAGCATCCGCATCACGCGATAGGTATCCACCGGTCCGCTGGCGTACTCGCTCAGCAGCAACGCATACATCGCCAAGTGCCAGGAGTGCTCGGCGGAATTCTCTTTCCGGCTTTGGTCCAGAAGCGGCGATTGCCGCACGACCGTCTTCAGCCGGTCGATTTCCCGGAGAAAATTTAACTGTTGCTCTAATGCTGTCGGTTGCATGGGATGGGGGCTGGGAGGGGTTTCAGGGCACCGCAACAAACTCGAGATTGACGCCTGCCGATTGAGCGGCTTTTTGTAGCGGCTCGCGGTACTCCTCCGCGCCGACAAGGGTCACCGACTTTCCTTGAAGCTTATCCTTGCCGTCTTGCAGCGCCCGTTCCAGCGTGGCTTCGGCAAGGTTGTCCTTCTCGCCCATGACAACCAGCGGTTGGCCTCCCTGCGTCATCTCGTCGATGATCGCTTGAGAAGCGGTCGAGCCGGCGCCGCTCTTGATCGTGGCCAGCATCATCATGTCGGCGATCATGTTGCCTGCGGTGGGCACGTCTATCCGGTCGAACGACAGCCCGGGATGAAGATTTCGTACCGCCGCCACCTTGGCATCCAAGCTGGCAT